>NZ_JBFULH010000011.1:0-43016 GCF_056400445.1 Pseudomonas sp. P5_B2
ACTTCTGGCACCTGGTTCTTCCAGTGACGTCGCTGGTGATTGGCGGTTTCGCCACCCTCACCATCCTCACCAAAAATTCGTTCCTCAATGAAATCACCCGCCAATACGTGATCACCGCCCGCGCCAAAGGCATGAGCGAGCGTCGGGTGCTGTATGGGCACGTATTCCGCAATGCGATGTTGCTGGTGGTGTCGGGCATTCCGCAGGCGTTCATCAGCGTGTTTTTCGCCGGTTCCTTGCTGATCGAGGTGATTTTCTCCCTCGATGGTCTGGGCCGCATGAGTTATGAAGCCGCCGTCTCGCGTGACTATCCGGTGGTGTTCGGCTCGCTGTTTATCTTCACGCTGTTTGGCCTGCTGATAAAACTCGTCGGCGACCTCTGCTACACCTTGGTCGACCCGCGTATCGACTTCGCCGCGAGGAATGCCTGATGTTCAAGCTCTCGCCGTTGGGCCGTCGTCGTTTTGAACGCTTCAAGAAAAACCGCCGGGGCTGGTGGTCGCTGTGGTTATTCATTGGCCTGTTCGCGCTGACCCTGGGTGGCGAGTTGATCGCCAACGACAAGCCGCTGGTGGTCAGCTATCAGGGGCAATGGTATTTCCCGGTGTTCAAGCGCCACACCGAGCAGGCGTTCGGCGGGCAACTGCCGTTCCAGGCGGATTACCGCAGCGACTATGTGCAGAAGCTGATCAAAAAGGACGGCGGCTGGATGCTGTTCCCGCCGATCCCGTTCAGCGACGACACGCCTAACTATGACCTCAACAAACCCGCACCGAGCCCGCCGACTAATGTGAACTGGCTCGGCACCGACGATCAGTCCCGGGATGTCTTGGCCCGGGTGATTTTCGGCGCCCGAGTGTCGATCCTGTTTGCTTTGATGCTGACCTTTGTCAGCGCCCTGATCGGCATTGCCGCCGGGGCCCTTCAAGGTTATTACGGCGGCTGGGTCGACCTGATCGGCCAGCGCTTGCTGGAAGTCTGGTCCGGGCTGCCGGTGTTGTACCTGCTGATCATTCTCTCGGGGTTCGTCGAGCCGAATTTCTGGTGGTTGCTAGGGATCATGGCGCTGTTTTCATGGCTGGCACTGGTCGATGTGGTGCGCGCCGAGTTCCTGCGCGGGCGCAACCTGGAATACGTCAAAGCTGCCCGGGCGCTGGGCCTGACGGATCGCAAAGTGATCGTGCGGCACATTCTGCCCAACGCAATGAACGCGACCCTGAGTTACCTGCCGTTCATTCTGACCGGGGCGATTACCACCCTGACGGCGCTAGACTTCCTCGGTTTCGGCATGCCGGCCGGCAGTGCATCTCTCGGCGAATTGATCGGTCAGGGCAAGCAGAACCTGCAAGCGCCGTGGCTGGGGCTGACCGCGTTTTTCACTCTGGCGCTGATTCTTTCCTTACTGGTGTTTATCGGCGAGGCATTACGTGATGCTTTCGATCCGAGATCCTGACGCGGACTGTTGATATGAGTACTCCCCTGATCGAAATCCGTGGCCTCAGCGTCGCCTTCAACGGCGAAACCGTGGTGCGCAATCTGTGCCTGGACATCCGCCCCGGTGAATGCCTGGCGCTGGTCGGCGAGTCGGGCTCCGGTAAATCGGTGACGGCGCATTCGATCCTGCAATTGCTACCCGAAACCGGCACCAAATCCACCGGCAGCATCCGTTATCGTGGCAAGGAACTGCTCGGCGCACCGCCCAATGTGTTGCGTGAATTGCGCGGCAACCGGATCGCGATGATTTTTCAGGAGCCGATGACGTCGCTCAACCCGCTGCACAGCATCGAAAAGCAGATCGGCGAAACCTTGCTGCTGCACAAAGGCCTGACTGGCAAAGCGGCGCAAGCGCGGATCCTGGAGTTGTTGCATCTGGTCGGCATCCAAAAACCCAAAGAGCGGCTCAAGGCCTATCCCCATCAACTCTCGGGCGGCCAACGTCAGCGCGTAATGATCGCGATGGCCCTGGCCTGCGAGCCGGAGTTGTTGATCGCCGACGAACCGACCACCGCACTGGACGTGACGGTGCAGCGCAAGATTCTGATCCTGCTCAAATCGCTGCAACAACGGCTCGGCATGTCGCTGCTGCTGATCAGCCATGACCTCAATCTGGTGCGCAGCATTGCCCAGCGGGTCTGTGTGATGAAGGGCGGGGAAATCGTCGAGCAGGCCACTTGCGAAACGATCTTCACCGAGCCGAAGCACCCTTATAGCTGCGTGCTGTTGAACGCCGAACCGGAAGGCGAAGCCCTTTGCCGGGACGAGCGCGAGAATGTGCTGGAAGTGGACAATCTACGAGTCCAATTCCCCCTCGGCGGCGGCTTGTTCCAGCGCAAGACGTACCTCACCGCCGTGGATGGCATCAGCCTCAACCTTCAGCGTGGCAAGACCCTCGGCATCGTCGGTGAGTCCGGCTCGGGCAAGTCCACGCTCGGTCAAGCGATCCTGCGCTTGCTCGACTCTGAAGGCGGCATCCGCTTTCAGGGCGCGGCGCTGGACGGCCTGACACAAAAGCAACTGCGGCCGTGGCGCAAGAAAATGCAGGTGGTGTTCCAGGACCCTTATGGCAGCCTCAGCCCCCGGATGTCAGTCGCGCAGATCATCAGCGAAGGCCTTGAGGTGCATAGCCAGTTGACCGATGAACAGTGCAAGGCTGAAGTGATTCGGGCGCTGGAAGAAGTCGGCCTGGACCCGCAAAGCCGTCATCGCTACCCGCACGAATTTTCCGGTGGCCAACGTCAGCGCATCGCCATCGCCCGGGCGCTGGTGCTGAAACCGGCGTTGATCTTGCTGGACGAACCGACTTCGGCGCTGGACCGCACCGTGCAAAAACAAGTGGTCGCCCTGCTCCGCCAGCTTCAGGAAAAACACGGCTTGACGTATTTGTTTATCAGCCATGACTTGGCAGTGGTACGCGCCCTGGCCCACGACATGATCGTGATCAAGGACGGCAAGGTAGTCGAAAGCGGAGCGAGCCATGATGTGTTCGATTCGCCGCAGCATCCTTACACCAAAGAGCTGTTGGCGGCTGCGCATCCGCGGTAGGCATAATTCGTGTCAAACAGCTAGACCGAGGCGCCCCCTTCGCGAGCAAGCCCGCTCCCACAGTTGACCGCGTTCGTCCTGATAACTCGGTCAACTGTGGGAGCGGGCTTGCTCGCGAAGAGGCCCGCACAAGCAATACACATTCAGGATCTGTGCTTATGAACACCACCGAAAGCCTAAAGGATTACCAGCGGGTCCGCCTGCTGGCGATCCGTTCGCTGTTCGAAATCATCGAGCAGTCCAGCGAAGGCACGGTGATTGTCGACCGCGATGCGAACATCGTGTGGATGAATGAGCGATATGCCCGGCGTTTCGGTCTGGAGTCGGCGGAAGGCGCCATCGGCAAGTCCTGCGAAAGCGTGATACCGGGCAGTCTTTTGCGTGAGGTCGTGCGCACCGGGCGCCCGATTTTGTTGGACATGCAGGACACGTCGAAAGAGCCGTTGGTAGTCATGCGCCTGCCGATTCATGACGATGGGGGCGTGGTGATCGGCGCCATCGGCTTTGCCCTGTTCGACGAATTGCGCAGCCTGTCGCCGATGCTCAAGCGCTACATGAGCATGCAGGAAGAACTGGCGTCCACCCGCTCGCTGCTACGGGCAAGGCAGACCAAATACAACTTCGCCCACTTCATCGGCACCAGCGCACCCAGCCTGGAAGTCAAACGCCGTGCCCGGCGCAGCGCCAGCACCGAGTCGCCGGTGTTGCTGCTCGGCGAAACCGGCACCGGCAAGGAGCTGCTGGCCCAGGCGATCCATAATGCTTCGCCACGCGCCCACAGGGCATTCGTCAGCATCAACAGCGCGGCGATTCCCGAATCGTTGCTGGAAGCGGAATTCTTTGGCACCGCCCCAGGCGCATTCACCGGCGCCGACCGCAAGGGCCGCGCCGGCAAGTTGCAGATCGCCCAGGGCGGCACGTTGTTTCTCGATGAAATTGGCGACATGCCGCTGACGCTGCAAAGCAAATTGCTGCGGGTATTGCAGGAAAAGGAATTCGAACCGGTCGGCTCCAACGAAGTGATCCAGAGCGATGTTCGGGTGATTGCCGCCACATCCACGGATCTTGCGGCCGCGATCAAACGCGGCGAGTTTCGCGCGGATTTGTATTACCGCCTCAACGTACTGCCAATTCACGTTCCGCCGCTGCGGGATCGTCTCGATGATATCCCGGCGCTCAGCGAAGCGATCCTTGAGGAGTTGCGCAGTCAGCATGAACTGAACCCCGAGGCGCTGGAATTGTTGGGCCAGCACGCGTGGCCGGGGAATATTCGCGAACTGCGCAACGTTCTGGAGCGGGCGGCGTTGCTCAGTGATGATCTGGTGCTGGATGCGGCGGAGATTCGTGCAGCGATTGGCACCTTCACGCCAGTGGAGCGCTCGACACCGCTGATGATTGAGCCGGTTGCGCATGAGACGTTTAGCCAGGCTCGGGAGCGGTTTGACCGGCAACTGATTGAATCCGCCCTCGCGCAATGCGGCGGCAAGGTGATTGAAGCGGCGGTGCGATTGGGGTTGGGGCGGTCGACGTTGTACAAGAAGATGGTTGCGTTGGGGATCGCCGAGTCTCTATAACGAGACATAAATCTCCATTGTTAGACAGACCATCGCGAGCAGGCTCGTTCCCACAGGGGACCGCATTTTCAAGGGTGACTCGGTCAAACTGTGGGAGTCTCAAATCAGAGATTACCCTCTCGAAAACCCATCAAAAACAAACAAATTACCCTTATATTTCAATAACATAAGTGTCTGGCACGAATCTCGCTAAAGCCTATCCTCACAAAAGACCTACCCTACAAAAATAACAATCCAGGAGACACACCATGAGTGTGATCATTGCCTTGGCAGCCCTCACGCTGCTGATGGTGGCTGCTTACCGCGGCTACAGCGTTATCCTTTTCGCCCCGATTGCCGCCCTCGGCGCCGTCCTGTTCACCGACCCTTCCGCTGTTGCCCCAGTCTTCACCGGGGTGTTCATGGAAAAAATGGTCGGGTTCATCAAACTGTATTTCCCGGTGTTCCTGCTCGGTGCCGTCTTCGGCAAACTGATCGAGCTGTCCGGCTTCTCCCGCTCCATCGTCGCCGCCGCCATTCGCCTGCTCGGCACGCGTCAGGCAATGTTGGTGATTGTGCTGGTTTGCGCCTTGCTCACCTACGGTGGCGTGTCGCTGTTCGTGGTGGTCTTCGCGGTCTATCCGTTTGCCGCTGAAATGTTCCGCCAGAGCAACATCCCCAAGCGTTTGATCCCCGCGACCATCGCCCTCGGTGCGTTCTCGTTCACCATGGACGCCCTGCCCGGCACCCCGCAAATCCAGAACATCATCCCCAGCACCTTCTTCAACACCACCGCCTGGGCGGCGCCGTGGCTGGGCTTGATCGGCGCGATCTTCGTATTCTGCGCCGGCATGCTGTTTCTGCAGCGTCAGCGCAACAAGGCGCAACGCTCCGGCGAAGGCTATGGCACCGAATTGCGCAACGAGCCGGAAACGGCGCTCGATATCAAACTGCCCAACCCGTGGATCGCCCTGTCGCCGCTGTTGGCCGTGGGCATCTCGAACCTGCTGTTTACCCAGTGGATTCCGCAGTTCTACGGCAAGACCCACACCCTGCAGCTGCCGGGCATGGCCGCGCCGGTGACCACTGAAATCGCCAAGCTGACCGCGATTTGGGCGGTTCAGGCGGCGTTGCTGGTCGGCATCATCATGGTGCTGGTGTTCGGCTTTCAAGCAATTCGCGGCAAGCTGGCTGAAGGCAGTCGAAGTGCAGTTGGCGGTTCGTTGCTGGCGGCGATGAACACCGCCTCGGAATACGGTTTTGGCGCGGTGATCGCCTCGTTGCCAGGCTTCCTGGTACTGGCCGACTGGCTCAAAAGCATTCCGAACCCGCTGGTCAACGAAGCCATTACCGTGACGGTACTGGCGGGCATCACCGGTTCTGCCTCGGGCGGCATGAGCATCGCCCTGGCGGCCATGGCCAATCAATTCATCGCGGCGGCCCATGCGGCCAATATTCCGCTGGAAGTGCTGCACCGCGTGGCCGCGATGGCCAGCGGCGGCATGGACACCCTGCCGCACAATGGCGCGGTGATTACCCTGCTGGCGGTCACCGGCCTGACGCACCGCGAAGCCTACAAAGATATTTTCTGTATTACGCTGATCAAGACCCTCGCGGTCTTCGTGGTCATCGCCACTTTCTACGCCACTGGCATTGTGTGAGGTATTCATGACGACTCTTTCAGGCAAGACCGCACTGGTCACCGGTTCCACCAGCGGCATCGGCCTGGGCATTGCGCTCAGCCTGGCCAAGGCCGGCGCCAACGTGGTGCTCAATGGTTTCGGTGATGCCTCCAAAGTGATTACCGAGGTCCAGCAGTTCGGCGGCAAGGTTGGTCATCATCCGGCCGACGTCAGCGATCCGGCACAAATTGCCGAAATGATCGACTACGCCGAGCGCGAGTTCGGCGGCATCGACATTCTGGTCAACAACGCTGGCATCCAGCACGTGGCGTCAGTGGAAGAGTTTCCGGTGGAGCGCTGGGACTCGATTATCGCGATCAACCTGTCGTCGGTGTTTCACAGCACCCGCTTGTGCCTGCCGCGCATGCGGGCCAAGAATTGGGGGCGGATCATCAACATCGCCTCGGTGCATGGTCAGGTAGGGTCGGTGGGCAAGGCTGCGTATGTGGCGGCCAAGCATGGGGTGATCGGCCTGACCAAAGTGGTGGGCCTGGAGACTGCAACCACGCACGTGACTTGCAACGCGATCTGTCCGGGCTGGGTGTTGACGCCGCTGGTACAGAAGCAGATTGATGACCGCGCCGCGACCGGGATCGATCCGCAGCAGGCGCAGCATGATTTGCTCGCAGAAAAGCAGCCGTCACTGGAGTTCGTCACCCCGCCGCAGTTGGGTGAGCTGGTGTTGTTTTTGTGCAGCGAGGCCGGTAGCCAGGTGCGTGGCGCGGCGTGGAATATTGATGGTGGGTGGTTGGCGCAGTAATCAGCCACCAGTCCCATGTGGCGAGGGGGCTTGTCGGAACGCCGCACCGCCCCGTTGGGTGGCGCAGCAGCCCCAAATTGGTCGCGTCAACCTATTTACGACTGCTGCGCAGCCGAACGGGGCGGTGCGGCGTTYCGACAAGCCCCCTCGCCACAAGCCCGTGTGTACATATAAAGGAGAAGAGGCAAGCCATGTCCGAGATCCTCTGGCAACCCAACGCCGAGCGCATCGGCAAGTCGCGCATGGAGGCCTTTCGGCGTTCCATCAATCAGCGCCACCACCTCCACGTCGATGACTACCCGGCCCTGCACCAATGGTCCATCGATCATCGCGAAGACTTCTGGCAGGCCATTGTCGATTTCTTCGACATCCGTTTTCACGATCAACCCGACACAGTGCTGATCGAGGGCACACAAATGCCCAGCGCCCAGTGGTTTCCGGGCGCCACCCTGAATTTTGCCGAACACCTGCTGCGCCGTCGCGACGATGCCATCGCGGTGATTGCCATTGGCGAGAATGGCCAGCGCGAACACCTTACCTGGGGTGAGTTGGTGGAGCATGTGGCCGGGTTCCAGCACAGTTTGATTGCCGCGGGCGTTGGCCTCGGCGACCGTGTCGCAGCGTGTATGCCCAACACCTGGCAAACGCTGGTGGCGATGCTCGGTACCACCAGCCTGGGGGCGATATGGTCCTGCTCGTCGCCGGATTTTGGCACTCAAGGTGTAATCGACCGTTTCGGCCAGATCGAACCAAAAGTACTGATCACCTGCGCCGGTTACCGCTACGCCGGCAAAGAGGTCGACCAGACCGGCAAAATCAACGAAATCCTTCAACGCCTGCCGTCCTTGCAGCAGTTGATCGTGGTGCCGTATGCAAGGCCACAGGCTCACATCGTCGACTTCCATACTTGTGCCAACGTAACGTTGTGGGAGGATTTCTACGACGTTGGCGGCGAGCCGGACTTTGTCCCTGTACCCTTCGCGCATCCGCTGTACATCCTCTATTCCAGCGGCACCACCGGCGTGCCCAAATGCATCATCCACAGCACCGGCGGCGTGTTGCTGCAGCACGTCAAGGAACACGGATTGCATTGCGATCTCGGTGCCGGCGACCGTTTGTTCTACTACACCACGTGCGGCTGGATGATGTGGAACTGGCTGGTCTCGGCCCTCGCCGTGGGCAGTGCCGTAGTGCTCTACGACGGCTCGCCGTTTCATCCTGATCCGCAACGCCTTATCGACCTGATCGACGACGAATGCATCAGCGTCTTCGGCACCAGCCCGAAATTCCTGGCGACCCTGGAAAGCAACGGCGTGAAGCCACGGGCAAGCCATGACCTGAGCAGCTTGAAAATCCTGCTCTGCACCGGTTCCGCGCTCTCGCCCCAGAGTTACGACTATGTGTACCGCGACCTCAAACCCGACGTGTGTCTGGCCTCGATGTCCGGTGGTACTGACATCGTTTCGTGCTTTGTGAACGGCAACCCGTTTCAACCGGTGCGTCGGGGTGAGATGCAGGGCAAGAGCCTGGGCATGGCCATCGAAGTGTGGAATGACCAAGGTCGGCCTGTGATCGGCGAAAAAGGCGAATTGGTGTGCACCCGGCACTTTCCGGCGATACCCATCGGTTTTTGGAATGACCCGCAGCAGGAACAACTGCGAACTTCTTATTTCAGCCAGTTTCCCGGCATCTGGGCCCAGGGCGATTACGCCGAGCAACTGCCCCACGGCGCGATGATGATCCATGGCCGCTCGGATGCAGTGCTCAACCCTGGCGGTGTGCGTATCGGCACGGCGGAAATCTACCGTCAGGTGGAAAAAGTCCCGCAAGTTCTGGACAGTGTGGCCATCGGTCAGCAATGGCAGGATGACGTGCGGGTGGTGCTGTTTGTACGCTTGCAGGACGGCGTCGAACTGGACGTGGCCTTGCAGCAGCAAATCCGCGAGGTCATCCGAACCAACACCACGCCCCGGCATGTGCCGGCGAAGATCGTCGCGGTGACCGACATTCCACGGACCATCAGCGGCAAGGTCGTCGAGTTGGCTGTGAGAAATGTGGTGCATGGGCAAAAGGTGAAAAACACTGATGCACTGGCCAATCCGGAGGCTCTCGAACAATTCCGCAACCGCCCCGAACTCCTTGATTGACACAGATCTAGTGCGGGAGCGGGCTTGCTCGCGAAAGCGGTGTGCCAGTCAGCACAATGTTTACTGATAAACCGCTTTCGCGAGCAAGCCCGCCCCCACAATGGGTCTGTGTCAGTCCTTGATTCCACCGCTGCGTGATAACTTTGCGCACGCACCGAAATCCATGGCAAAAAGCCCCCGCAAAGCATTCAATGAAAAAATAATGACCCAATACGGGTCATCCAGCGTCTACTGCCCGACGAGATAGAAAACGCCGCCGACTTAAACGCAGGACCCATTGATGAACGCAGCTTCCACCGGCAGCGATGCCCAGGCCTTGATTGCCAGACTGGACTGGACACGCACCCCATTGGGCGCTGCCGGCACTTGGCCGCAGAGCTTGCGCACCGCCGTCGACATCGTGATTCACTCACCGATGCCGATGCTGTTGCTATGGGGACCGCAGCTCACGCAGATTTACAACGATGGTTTCGCCTTCCTCGCCGGCAGTAAACACCCACACGCGTTCGGACAGCCGACGCACCAGATCTGGCCAGAACTCCAGGACTTTACCGACCCGATTTACAGCGCCGTCCTGCAGGGTCAGGTGCGTACCTACAGCGAACAACGCTTCACCTTGCAGCGTGACGGTGAGGATTCCGACTTCTGGCTGGATTTGACCTACAGCCCGATCCGCGATGAAAGTGCCGAGGTCGCCGGTATTCTGGTCACGGCCATCGAAACCAATGAACGGCGCCGCATCGCACTGGAACTGGAACAGCGCTCGGCCGCCAGCCTCAAGGCTCAGCGCGACACCGAGCAACGTCTGCAACTGGCCCTGGCCGCCACCGACGCGGTCGGCACCTGGGACTGGGACATYGGCGAAGATCGCTTCCTCGCCGACGCCCATTTCGCGCAACTGCACGGCGTCGATCCGGGTATGGCCGCGCAGTTGCCAATCAGCGAATACCTGCACGGCGTGCATCCGGAAGACCGGGCGATGATTGCGCGCAGCATTAAGCACTGCATCACCCACGGCACCGAGTACGCCGAGGAATATCGCCTGCTGCAACCCGACGGCCAGTTGCGTTGGGTGTTTGCCCGAGGACGCTGTTACAAGGATCACCACGGCCGGCCGATGCGTTTTCTCGGCGCCGCGTTAGACCTGACTGAGCGAAAACACACCGAGCAGGCATTGCGCCAGAGTCAGACCGAGCTGCAACTGATCATCAACGCCATGCCAGTCCTGATCAGCTACGTCGACAGTGAAGAGCGTTTCCGCCTGAACAACTCTGCGTACCTGGACTGGTATGGACTGACGCCGCAGGAGCTCTATGGCAAAACCATTCGTGAAGTGCTGGGTGACGGGGCCTATGCCTTGCGCGCCGAATACATCGCCGACGCCCTGAAAGGCAAGCCCTGCTGTTTTAGCATCAGCACGCCGCACCGTGACGGCAGCATTCGCCAGGCACTGATGAACTACCTGCCACGCCACGGTGCGGATGGTGCGGTGAACGGGTTCTATATCTTTGTGATCGACGAAACCGAGCGCAAACAGACCGAAGAAGCCCTGCGCAATCTCAACGAAACCCTGGAAGAGCGTRTCGCTGCCCGTACTCAACAGCTCGCGGAAGCCAACCAGCGTCTGCAAAACGAGATGTTCGAGCGTGAACGCGCCGAAGACGCCTTGCGCCATGCGCAGAAAATGGAAGCGGTAGGGCAGCTCACCGGCGGCATCGCCCATGACTTCAACAACATGCTGACGGGAATCATCGGCAGCCTCGACTTGATGCAGCGCTATATCGCTGAGGGGCGCACCGACGAGATCGGCCGTTTTACTGAAGCCGCCGTGTCCTCGGCCAACCGCGCCGCCGCGTTGACCCATCGCCTGCTGGCGTTCTCCCGGCGCCAGTCACTGGATCGCAAGCCGCTGAACGCCAATGAGCTGGTGCGTTCGCTGGAAGATCTGCTCAGCCGAACCAAGGGCGAGCACATCGCGCTCAACCTGCAACTGGCCGAGGAAGTCTGGCCGATCAGCACCGACGTCAGTCAACTGGAAAACGCCCTGCTCAACCTGGTGATCAACGCCCGCGATGCGATGCCCGAGGGTGGCGAACTGCTGATCGAAACAGCCAATGTTTACCTCGACGGCAGCGATCTCTCCACGCTGGAACCGGTCAGTGCCGGGGACTACGTGATGATCGCCGTCAGCGACAATGGCACCGGCATGACGCCGTCGGTGTTGGCCAAGGCCTTTGACCCTTTCTTCACCACCAAACCCATCGGCCAGGGCACCGGCCTGGGATTGTCGATGATCTATGGCTTCGCCCAGCAATCGGGCGGGCATGTCAGCCTGTTCAGTTTGCCGGGCAAGGGCACCAGCGTGCGCTTGTACTTGCCACGCCTGCACGCCATGGAACCGGAAGTTGTGCTGATGCCCGTGACGGGCGAGGCACCGGCGGCGATTGCCGGTGAAACCGTGGTGTTGGTGGAAGATGATCCAGCGGTGCGCATGCTGGTACTCAATTTGCTCAATGAGCTGGGTTACCACGCACACGAAGCCGAAGATGCAAAGACCGCCCTGCCCTTGCTTGAATCCGACCTGCGCGTTGATTTGCTGGTGACCGATGTCGGGCTGCCTGGCATGAATGGGCGGCAATTGGCCGAGATCGCCCGTCAGCACCGCCCGGACCTTAAAGTGTTGTTCATGACCGGTTACGCGGAAACGGCCGCCGAACGCCAGGGTTTTCTGGAGGAAGGCATGGACATGGTGACCAAGCCTTTTTCCATCGACCTGCTGGCCAACAAGATTCGCACGATGATCGGCCAACCCGAGTGAGTTGAGGCATAATCGCCCGCCCCCGCGGGTACCAACATAGCCACCACCGTTGCAAGGTATGCCCCAATGAAAGCTCAAGCCCGCCATATTCTGGTGAAAACCTCGGAAGAAGCCGAGCAGCTCAAACAACGCATCGCCAAGGGCGAAGCCTTCGATGTGCTGGCCAAAAAGTATTCCACCTGTCCGTCCGGCAAGCGCGGCGGCGACTTGGGTGAAGTGCGGCCGGGGCAGATGGTCGGCGTCATTGATGCAGTGATTTTCAAGAAACCGCTGCGAGTGGTGCATGGGCCAATCAAGAGCAAGTTCGGGTATCACCTGGTGCAGGTGTTTTACCGGGATTGAGCGGTTGGCTTAGGGCCTCATCGCGAGCAGGCTCACTCCCACAATGGAATGCGTTTCCCTGTAGGAGTGAGCCTGCTCGCGATGGCCGTACATCGGTCTGGAGACCTAGAAAAAGGTCTCCATGGTTTCGATGACATTCAGCTGTTCATCCACCAGACACCCCGTACGCCACTTGTCGAACGTCAGGCACGGGTGCGAACTGCCAAACGAAATGATGTCACCCACTCGCAATTCAACCCCCGGCGCCACATTCATGAACGCGTGTTGATCCATCACCGCCGTCACCTTGCAGGCGCTGACGTCATAGCCCTTCGCTGGCACCACGCCGGCCTTGTAACGCAGTAACGGCACCGGYAAACCGGCGTCGTAGGCCACATCGCGCTTGCCCAGGGCAATCACTGCGAAACCCGGCTCCGGCATCGACTGCACATGCGCCCAGACTTCCATTGCCGGACGCAGGCCCTCGTTGAGGTCGCTACGGCGATTGAGCACACAGCATTGCGCTTCTTTGTAGATACCATGGTCGTGCGCCACGTAGCTGCCGGGACGCAGCACGCTGAGGAAACGTCCGCCTGCGTTCTGCGCTTCGAACTCCTCGGCAATCAAGTCATACCAGGCTGACCCCGACGCGGTGATGATCGGTTTGGCAACCGCGAACGCGCCGTTGTCCTGCAACTGCACCGCCAAACGCACCAACGACGCAGCGAAATCACGAATGCCGCTGACTGCATGATCACCATGGATCACGCCTTCGTAGCCCTCGATGCCAGTCAGGGCCAGCGCCGGTTGTGCGTTGATGGCTTTGGCCAGTGCGATGACTTCGTCTTCGGTACGGCAACCACAACGACCACCGACTACGCCGTATTCGATCATCACGTTCAGACGCACACCGCGCGAGGCGAAGTAAGCGCCGAGGTCGGCGACGTTGTCCGGGTGATCGACCATGCAATGGAAATCGAAAGTCGGGTCTGCCAGCAGAACGGCAATCAGCGCCATGTTCGGCGTGCCGACCAATTGGTTGGCCATCAGCACCCGACGCACGCCATGGGCATACGCCGCACGGGTTTGCGTGGCAGTGGCCAAGGTGATGCCCCAGGCGCCAGCGTCCAGTTGCCGGCGAAACAGGGCCGGGGTCATGCTGGTTTTACCGTGGGGCGCGAGCTCGGCACCGCTGTTGCTGGCAAAGGCCTGCATCCAGCGAATGTTGTGCTCCAGCGCTTCGCGGTGCAGCACCAGCGCCGGCAAGCTGACATCGCGGACCAGGTTGGCGCCGATATGGGCAAAGCCCTTTTCCACGGCGGCAGTGTGTTGGGCAGTAGACATGGTCGAACTCCTCACGTTCGCGGCCGCAGGCAGCCGCCGTTATTCGTTGATACGCCGGGCCGCCATCGCTTGTAGGAGCAGGGCTTGTCCGCGATGGGCGCGACTCGGTTCAAGCCTTTTTCTTGTACGCAATGCAGTCTATCTCGACCTTGCAATCAACCATCATGCTCGCCTGCACACACGCGCGCGCCGGGGCATGCTCGGGGCTGAAATACTCGGAAAACACCTTGTTGAAACTCCAGAAATCCCGTGGATCTTCCAGCCACACGCCGGTACGTACCACGTCTTCCAGCCCATAACCGGCCTCTTCGAGGATCGCGATCAGGTTCTTCATGGTCTGGTGAGTCTGCTCGACAATGCCACCCACAATGATTTCGCCATTCAGCGCCGGCACCTGCCCGGACACGTGCAGCCAGCCATCGGCTTCAACGGCGCGGGCAAAAGGACGGGGCTGGCCGCCGCCAGCAGTGCTGCCAGTGCCGTAACGGGTAATGCTCATGAGTGTTTCTCCTGATTTCGGACAGCAGAAAGTGTGCCACAGGTTTTGAGGGCAAGTTTGGTGAGATTAAACCGGGGCTGCGATGCAGTAAGCCGAAAGGTTTACAACTCAGGAAAAAACCACCTGTAATTTCTGACAGTAGACCCTCCCCGCCCACTCCTTTACCGTCGGCCAACCTCGATGGTCGTTGTGAAAAAGGAGATTTCAATGAGCTCGACCCGCCCCCCTCCAACACTCGCCCCGGCCTACCGAAAAGCCGTGGACACCTGGCGCCCGGTGATCCTGTATTTCGGCAATACCCACTGCCCTGCCTGCGAATCCGCCGAACCGATTTTCCGTCAAATAGCCGAACAGTACCGGGACCGGGCGTGTATTTACGTGCTGAACACCGGCGAGTCTCCCCGCCATCCGAACGTGACCGGTACCCCCACGGTGCTGTTTTACAAGGATGGGAAACTRCTGAAAAAACTCAAAGGCATGGACACCCGGCAAACCCTTGAAGCCGACTTCGCCGCCCATATTGGCAAGACAAAACCCAAACTCCCACATCGACAATCCACCCACACGGTTCATTGGTTACGACAAACGCTCAGGACCCTGCGCACCGTCCCAAGGGCCCACGAGCTGTTGAATTATCGCCTCCATATCCGTTGTTGATCGACATCAATGCCGCCTGTATGGGCATTGGACAACCCCGCTTGCGACTGCTTTATTCAATACCAGCACAGCAGCAGGGTCGGCGATGTACAAAACCATTGAAGATGAAATCCGTAGCGAAGCCGCGCCGGCTGCGTTGAAAGCCGAGTTCATCCAGCACGAGTTCGAACGCCAGCACACGTTCTGCGTGTTGATCTATGTCGCCAGTGTCGCCATGTGGGTGGTGTTCGACCTGATTCTCAGTTTCATGGGCGGGCGGCCTTTCGCCTGGCAGTCGCTGCTATTCTTCGGGGTGTTTTCGACCCTGACAATCCTGTTGCTGTTCACCCGCAAGGCCGGGCATTTTGATGTCTTGAACCTACTTTTCGTGTTCGCCATCACGTTGGGTTCGCGGCTGCTGGTCGAAGATTTGCCTGACAGTTATCGTGCCGCATGGCTGTTAATTGCAGCATCAAGCACGCTGTACGGCGCCTCGATCCTGCCGCTCAGTCGCTGGTCGTTCTATGGTGCGCAACTGATTACCTGGGTGAACCTCAACCCGTTCTATCACACCGACGTTCTCGCGTTCGAGCTCAGGGGCGTGATGACCCTCAATTACAGCGCTTTCCTCTGTGCGCTGACGCTCTACAGTTTCTTCAAATTGCGTGACGCCAAGCTGAACAACTACATCATGGCCAAAATATTGCTGGATCAGGCCTACCTCGACACCCTGACCGAAATCCCCAATCGCCGGTCATTCATGGCCCGCGCCAGCCAGCAACTGCATGCCGAGCCCCGAGAACGTGACCATTATCTGGCGATGATCGACATCGACAACTTCAAGAAGGTCAACGACGTCTATGGCCACGACATCGGCGATGAAGTGCTCAAGCGCGTTGCCGCGGACATCAAATCGGTGATGGTCGATTTTGAATACGCACGATTGGGGGGTGAGGAGTTTGCAATTTACCTGACCGGGGTGCGGCGCGAAGACGTTGAGCAACTGGCGGGTGAACTGTGCCGGATGGTGCGCGAACAAAACACCCGGCATCCGGTGACCATCAGCATCGGCCTGACGCGGGTGACGGATGACGACACGTTGAATCAAGCGCTGATCAAGGCCGATGAGGCGTTGTATGAGTCAAAGCACTCGGGGAAGGATCGGTACACCTTTCATGAATAGCCTAAAGCGCCTTTTGATCTGAAAAACGTTGCCTTGGGCCTGGAATAAACCTGAGCGGGGCTCGTCGTACTGCCACTGAAATCATTCAGTAGCCACTACGAGAGCCCCATCATGAAAAGCTTTCTTTCCACGCTGATTCTAATTGCCCTGAGCAGCACCGCAGCCGCCGCCTCCGTCGAAAACGCCAGTCCCTCGAACGTTGATGATTACAGCTATTCGAAACCACTGAACATCGCCAGAGTCGTTAACATCACCGGTGGCGATTATTGCGGTATAGGCCCCCGGGAGATGACCTACGTCGACACGATGGGCGCTACTCATGTCTTGCGCTACCAGGCTTACGGTGACGCATGCATCGATAAGAACTAATGCTTGAACGACGCTATCACCCGCTTGGCATTCGCATCACAGGCCATCCCTTCGGGCCGCGTCTGGATGTTTTCGATCACCGCCAGCAACTGCGCCTTGCTCTGGGCCAGGTGCAGTTGCATTTCCTCGATCTGCTCCACCTTGCGTACAAGCCCCGCCACCAATTCGTCGTGCTTGAACTCCCCGGTCACCGTGTCCGGTAGCAACAGCTTCAGTTCGTCCAGACTGAATCCTGCCTGCTGCGCGCACTGGATGATTTGCAGGGTTTGCAGCACTTGCGCGGGATACCGCCGGTAACCATTGGCCGACCGCTCTACCTGACGAATCAAACCCTGAGCCTCGTAAAAACGAATGCGTGACGCATTCAGCCCGCTTAACTGCGCCAGTTCACCAATTTTCATCACGGCCTCATTTGCCTGCTTGACATTAAAGTTAACTTTAAGCTTAGCCTCTGCTCTTCACTGATGAGGAGTCAAGCATGTCGCCCTTCCAAGCGTTGAATCTGCCTAACGGCCAGACCGTCGGCAATCGTATCGCCAAAGCCGCGATGGAAGAAAACCTCGCTGACATCGGGCAAGCACCGTCTGACGCATTATTTCGGCTGTATCAGGCCTGGGCCGAGGGCGAAGCCGGTTTGTTGCTGAGCGGCAATGTCATGATCGACCGCCTCGCCATGACCGGCCCCGGCGGCGTCGTGCTGGAAGACGAACGCGATCTGCAACGCTTTCGCCAGTGGGCAACCATCGGACGATCCGGTGGTGCGCAGTTCTGGATGCAGATCAATCATCCCGGCCGCCAGACCATGGCCAATCTCGGCCAGCAGGCATTGGCACCGTCCGCCGTGGCGTTGGACCTGGGAGCGTTTTCGAAGATGTTCGCCGAGCCCAAACCGATGTCCGAGGGCGATATCGCAGACGTGATCGTGCGCTTCGCCACCAGTGCGGCCCTCGCCGAAAAGGCTGGCTTCACCGGCGTGCAGATTCATGCCGCGCATGGCTACCTGATCAGCCAGTTCCTCTCACCGTTGACCAATCGCCGCACCGACCGCTGGGGTGGATCACTGGAGAATCGCGCGCGTTTGCTGCTGGACGTGGTCAACGCCGTTCGCCAAGCTGTCTCGCCGCAGTTTTGCGTGTCAGTGAAACTCAACTCCGCCGACTTTCAGCGTGGCGGTTTTGACGCCGACGATGCCCGTCAGGTAATTCTGTGGCTCAACGAGCTACCCATCGACCTGCTAGAGCTCTCCGGCGGCAGCTACGAAGCCCCGGCCATGCAAGGCGAAGCCCGCGATGGCCGGACGTTGGCGCGTGAAGCGTACTTTCTTGAAATGGCCGGTGAACTGGCCAGCGTCGCGCGCATGCCGGTGATGGTGACCGGCGGCATTCGGCGCCTGGCCGTCGTCGAACAGGTGCTCGACAGCGGCATCGCCATGGCCGGCATCGGTACGGYGCTGGCGGTCGAGCCGCAGTTGGTCAAACACTGGCGCGAAGGCCGCAACAGCCATCCGCAACTTCCGCCGATTCTGTGGAAACGCAAACCGCTGGCCGCGCTGGCGAGCATGGCGGTGGTGAAGTTTCAGCTGCATCGATTGAGTCGCGGGCGCAAGCCACGGCCGCAGGTGTCGGCGGTATGGGCGTTGATTGTTGATCGGTTGTACATTGGCCGGCGTACGCGGCAGTACCGTCAGGCGATGGGTAAATAATTTGAAACCGAGTCGCGCCCATCGCGAGCAGGCTCACTCCCACAGGTTTTGTGGACACTGGAGATCCACTGTAGGAGCGAGCCTGCTCGCGATAGGGCCGGAACAGACAACCTATAACTCAGTCTGAAATCAGCTCATCAATATGGCGATAATCCGTTTGTAATTCAGCCGCCATCTGCCTCGCACGCCCAAGCCGAATCGGCCCACGCTCGATATCAATCAGCAACCCCGGACACTCCAGCACCGGCAAACTCGACCACTCCTTCACTCGCCCATCCGTTACCAGCAACACCCGCTGTTGTTCCGCCGGAAAGCGCTTCTTTCGAACCGCCAACCAGCGCCCAGCATCACCTAGCGCCGCCAGCAACGGCGTGCCGCCGCCCGCGCCCAGGTCTTCAAGCCAGCTGCGCATTCCGCTGGATGCTTTCAAGCCTTTAACCTGCCAGTTCGGCGCCAGGCCGCTGGCCGTCAACAACGCGAGACGTGCCCGCTGGCGGTAGGCATCGTCGAACACTTGCGCCAACAGGCCTTTGGCATCACTCAATGCCTGATGTCGTCGGGTCGAAGCGGAGGCATCGACAATCACCAGCCACAACTCATGGGCGCAACGGGTACGCAGGTGGAACAGCACATCACTGCGCTGACGTGGCCGGCCGTTGAGCAAGGTGCCGGGCCAGTTGATCGAGCCGCTGCGCGCGGCGTGGCGTTTGCCTTGCTTGCCTTTGTCCAGTCGTCCTGCGCGGGGTCTGGCATTCGCCCCCGCATCAGATCGAGGGCGAATGCCTAGGGCTTTTTTGGCCAACTCGGCACTTCACGGCGGGCGCCGACCGGCAGCGCCTGGGCGGGCATTTCACCCCATTGACCCTGGCCTTCGCTCGGGTTGGCGTTTTGTGCAGACGGCGGCTGAGGGTGTTGCGGTGCCGGTGGTGATTGCTCGCGGCGACGATGGCGCAAGGCAAACTCGGCGACAGCGTCGATATCGGCCTCGGCGATCACGTTTGCACCGCGCCATGCTGCGTGGGCGCGCGCGGCGCGTAACCAGACCAGGTCAGCACGCAAGCCATCGACACCAGCAGCAAAGCAGCGCTCGGTGATCTGCGTCAACGCGTCATCATCAAGGGGAATGCTCTCCAGTACGTTACGTGCCTTCTCGCACCGTTCGCGCAGTGACTGCTGCTGATGCTCCCACTGCGCGCAGAAGCGTTGTGGATCGCTGTCGAAATCCAGGCGTCGACGGATGATCTGGCCGCGCTCGGTGGGTGCTGTATGCCCACTGAGCGCGACGTTCAGACCGAAGCGGTCGAGCAATTGCGGACGCAGCTCGCCCTCCTCTGGGTTCATCGTGCCGATCAGCACAAACTTCGCCGAATGCCGATGGGAAATGCCGTCGCGCTCGATCAGGTTGGTGCCGCTGGCGGCGACGTCGAGCAACAGGTCCACGAGGTGATCGGGCAACAGGTTGACTTCATCAACGTAAAGCACGCCGCCGTCGGCCTTGGCCAATACGCCGGGTGAGAATTGCGCACGACCGTCGCTCAGCGCGGCGTCGAGGTCGAGAGTGCCGACCAGGCGTTCTTCGGTGGCGCCCAGCGGCAACGTGACGAATTGACCGCTTGCCAGCAGGTCCGCGAGGCCCCGGGCCAGGGTGGATTTGGCCATGCCGCGCGGACCTTCGATCAGTACGCCGCCGATTTTCGGGTCGATGGCGGTCAGGTACAGGGCGAGCTTCAAGTCGTCGGCGCCGACCACGGCGGATAAGGGGAAATGCGGGGTGTCGGTCATGTCGGGTCTCGTGTGTGGTCGGTAATGTGATCGTTCCCACGCTCCGCGTGGGAATGCAGTCCGGGACGCTCTGCGTCCCCAGAGCCGAACGCGGAGCGTCCGTTGAGGCATTCCCACGCGGAGCGTGGGAACGATCATGCCCTCAAGAATCTTCTTCTATATCCAGCAACAGGTTTTCCAGTGCCTCGCGGTACTCGCCCGGCTCCTTCCACATCCCCCGCTGCTGCGCTTCGAGCATCCGTTCCGTCATGTCACGCAACGCGTGCGGATTGTGTTCGCGAACAAACTCGCGAGTCTGCGGATCGAGCAGATAGGCGTCGGCCAGCAACGCGTACTGGTGATCGTCAATCAATTGTGTGGTGGCGTCGAACGCAAACAGGTTGTCGACCGTCGCCGCCAGTTCAAACGCGCCTTTGTAGCCGTGACGCTTGACCCCCTCGATCCACTTTGGATTGGCTGCCCGGGAGCGGATCACCCGATTCAGCTCCTCTTTCAGGGTACGGATCTTCGGCAGGTCCGGCTGACTGTGATCGCCGTGGTAACTGGCCGCTGCTTCACCGCTGAGGCTTTCCACGGCGGCGAGCATGCCGCCCTGGAACTGGTAATAGTCGTTGGAATCGAGCAAGTCATGCTCGCGGTTGTCCTGGTTTTGCAGCACCGCTTGCACCTGACTCAGGCGCTGGGCGAATTGTTCGCGGGCGGCGGTACCTTCGTCGGAACCGCCATAAGCATAGCCACCCCAATTCAGGTAAACCTCGGCAAGGTCTTCGCGGCTTTGCCACAGACGACCGTCGATAGCGCCCTGCACACCGGCGCCATAGGCACCGGGTTTGGCACCGAAAATTCGCCAACCGGCCTGACGGTTCGCAGCGTCTTCATCCAGGCCCGATCGCATCAGCGCTTCACGCTCGGCCCGCACTTTGGCGGCCAGCGGATTGAGGTCGTCGGGCTCATCCAGCGCCGCGACCGCCTGCACCGCCGCGTCGAACAGACGGATCAGGTTGGCAAAGGCATCGCGGAAGAACCCGGAGACGCGCAAGGTCACGTCCACCCGCGGGCGGTCGAGCAAGCTCAGCGGCAGGATTTCGAAATCGTCGACCCGCTGACTGCCCGTCGCCCAGACCGGACGCACACCCATCAGCGCCATGGCTTGGGCGATGTCGTCGCCGCCGGTGCGCATGGTGGCGGTGCCCCAGACCGACAGACCGAGCTGGCGCAGGTGATCGCCGTGGTCTTGCAGATGGCGTTCAAGGATCAGGTTCGCCGACTGGAAGCCGATGCGCCACGCGGTGGTGGTTGGCAGATTGCGCACGTCCACCGAATAGAAGTTACGCCCGGTGGGCAGCACGTCCAGACGACCGCGACTGGGTGCGCCGCTCGGGCCGGCGGGGACGAATCGACCGCTCAAGGCGTCAAGCAGACCACGCATTTCGGCTGGGCCGCAGGCGTCAAGGCGTGGTGCGACCACATTGCGCAGGCCATCGATGATGGCGTGCACTTCGGCCCAGCGCGCCTCCTGTGGGAGCGAGCCTTTGTGGTGAGGGGGCTCGCTCCCACAGTGTCCGGGTTCGGTATCCAAACTCTGGGTGATGAGTTGAGCAGCGAACAGCTCCAGGCGTTCACGCGTGTCGCCTGCCGTGCGCCAGGCTTCATCTGTGAGGGTATGCAGCTCAGCAGGACGCGGCCCGGTCCACGGCTCAGCCAACGCACAATCCAGCGGATCGAAACCCAGCTCGAACGCCTTGGCCAACGCCCGCAACAAACTCGATTGCGCACCACGGCCATCGCCCCGGGGAATCCGCAGCAAAGCCAGCAGCGTGTCGATGCGCAACCGCCCGGTCGGTGACTCGCCAAAGATGTGCAAGCCATCGCGAATCTGCGATTCCTTCAAATCGCACAGGTACGTGTCCAGGCGCGGCAACCAGATCGCCGCATCGGCATCGCTGTCGAGCTTGTCGTCCAGTTGCAGTTCGCGGTCGATGTGGGTCTCGCGCACCAGTTGCAGGATGTCGCGCTGCAACTCACGGGCGCGGCGCGGATCGAGCAGTTGAGCTTCGTAATATTCGTCGGCCAGCAGCTCAAGGTTGCGCAATGGCCCGTAGGTTTCAGCGCGGGTCAGCGGCGGCATCAGGTGATCGATGATCACCGCTTGGGTGCGGCGCTTGGCCTGTGCGCCCTCGCCCGGATCGTTGACGATAAACGGATAAATATTCGGCAGCGGCCCGAGCAGTGCATCCGGCCAGCAGCTTTCCGACAGCCCGACACCTTTGCCCGGCAGCCATTCGAGGTTGCCGTGCTTGCCGACGTGAATCACACCGTGGGCCCCGTAGGTGCTGCGCAGCCAGAAGTAAAACGCCAGATAGCCGTGAGGCGGAACCAGGTCCGGGTCGTGATAGACCGCGCTCGGGTCCACCTGATAGCCGCGCGCCGGTTGAATGCCGACAAAGGTCAGGCCGAAGCGCAGACCGGCGATCATCATCCGTTCGCCACGGCACATCGGGTCGCTTTCGGGCGTGCCCCAGCGCTCCAACACTGCTTGCCGATTGGCCTCGGGCAAGGCGTCGAACATCCGCTTGTATTCGTCGAGCGCGAGGCTTTGATGACACGGACGCTGATCGAGGGTCTCGAGGTCATTGCTGACGCCGCCGAGTAGTTGCTGGATCAGTGCGGTGCCGCTGTCCGGTAATTCGCCCGGCAACGGATAACCTTCTTTATGCAGCGCACGCAGGATGTTCAGCGCGGCGGCCGGTGTATCGAGACCCACGCCATTGCCGATACGCCCATCACGGGTCGGGTAGTTGGCGAGGATCAGGGCGATGCGTTTTTCGTTGTTTGGCACCCGCGCCAGATCGATCCAGCGCCGCGCCAGTTCGGCGACGAAATCCATGCGTTCCGGTTGCGGTCGATAACAGACCACGTCCGACTGACTGCGCTCGCTGCGCCACGCCAGGTCCTTGAAGCTGATCGGGCGGCTGATGATACGGCCGTCCAGCTCCGGCAACGCGATGTGCATCGCCAGGTCGCGCGGGCCGAGCCCCTGCTCGCTGGCACGCCAACCGGGCTCGTTGTCTTGGGCGCAAATCGCCTGGATCACCGGAATGTTGCGGCGAAACGGTCGCAGGTGCGGGGCTTCGGGGCTGGATTGGGCAAAACCGGTGGTGTTCAAAATCACCCCCGCTTCGACTTCATCCAGCCAATCCTCGACCACCGTCAGGCAGCCGGGCTCTTTCAAACTGGCCACGGCAATCGGCAACGGGTTCAACCCCGCCGCTTGCAAACGTTGGCAGAAAACGTCGATAAAAGCGGTATTGGCCGCCTGCAAATGCGAGCGGTAAAACAGCACCGCTGCCACCGGTTGATCGGCTTGCCAGTCGGCTTGCCAATCCTTCAGGTCTGCAGGGCTTTTGTGCGGGTGGTAAATCGTCGTACGCGGCAGAACTTGCGGCTCGGCCCAGGCGTAATCGCGACCCAACCAGCGATTAGCCAGGCAGCGGAAAAAGTCCACGGCATTGCCCATGCCGCCCTGACGCAAAAACTGCCAGAGCCGGTCGCGGTCTTCCGCAGCCACGGTACTGAGGTCGCTGAGTTCCGGGTCCGGACGATCATCTCCCGGCACCAGAATCAGCTGCACGCCCTGTTCGGACAATTGCACCAACCGCTCGACGCCATACCGCCAATAGGCGATGCCGCCGTGCAGCGAGATCAGAATCACCTTGGCGTGACGCAACACTTCGTCGACGTACAGATCGACCGAAGCGTGATTCTGCACCTGCATCGGGTTGGCCAGGCGCACGCTGGGGTAGTCGTCGGGCAGTTGCTGCGCGGCTTCGGCTAGCAGCGCCAGGCTGGAATCGCCGCTGCACAGGATCACCAGCTCGGCGGGGGTTTGTCCAAGGTCGGCGATATTGTCATCCGACACGAAACCGCCGGGCTGGGTCCTGAGCAGGTGCATGGCTTAAACGCTGAGCGCGGCGCGCAATTGCGCTTCGAGTTCAATGGCATTCAGTTCCTGGCCGATCAACACCAAGCGCGTAGTGCGCGCTTCGTCGGCGCCCCACTGACGGTCGAAATGCTTGTCGAAACGCGTGCCCACGCCCTGAATCAGCAAGCGCATCGGCTTGTTCGGGATCGCCGCGAAACCCTTGACCCGCAGGATTCCGTGCTTGACCACCAACTGGGTCAGCGCATCCATCAGCAAGCTTTCGTCGGCTTGTGGCAATTCGATGGAAATGGAATCGAAGGCGTCGTGGTCGTGATCGTCTTCACCTTCATGGTGATGATCGTGATGGCTGTGACGGCTGTCGATGTGTTCTTCGGAACCGGCACCGAGGCCGATCAACACGTCCAGTGGCAGGCGACCGCTGCTGGCTTCGATGACTTTTACCGCTGGCGGCAATTCTTCGGCGACTTCGAGGCGCACGCGGGCCAGGTCTTCAGGGCTGATCAGGTCAGCCTTGTTGAGAATCACCAGGTCGGCACTGGCCAGTTGGTCGGCGAACAGTTCGTGCAGCGGCGATTCGTGATCCAGGTTCGGGTCTTGTTTGCGCTGGGCATCGACCTGATCCGGGAATGCGGCGAAGGTGCCAGCGGCCACGGCTGGGCTGTCGACCACGGTGATGACGGCGTCGACGGTGCAGGCGCTGCGGATTTCCGGCCACTGGAAGGCTTGCACCAGCGGCTTGGGCAAGGCCAGGCCCGAGGTTTCGATGAGGATATGGTCGAGGTCACCGCGACGGGCCACCAGTTCGCGCATCACCGGGAAGAATTCTTCCTGGACGGTGCAGCACAGGCAGCCGTTGGCCAGCTCATAAACGCGGCCATTGGCTTCTTCTTCCGTGCAGCCGATGGAGCACTGCTTGAGGATTTCGCCGTCGATGCCCAACTCGCCAAACTCATTGACGATCACCGCAATGCGACGGCCCTGAGCGTTGTCGAGCATGTGCCGCAGCAAGGTGGTTTTGCCCGAACCGAGGAAGCCGGTAACGATGGTGACGGGGAGTTTGGCCAGTGTTTTCATCGGATGCCCTTTGGCAAGGTGGCGGGCATACGGGACGAGGACCGGCAGCGCGGATGCGCGTGCCTGAAGAGTTCGCCACCGGATCACCCCGCCCGGTTGAAAGTGAGAATCTGTGTCGAGGCAGGTCTCCTGGCTGACGGCTGGCCAGTCGTTTGACTGGCGGTTGCTGCGCCTTCCCGCTCGCGCCATGGCTGGCGCATGCAGTGGCATGGCAGAAACTGAACCGTTCACAGTTGCGGGGGCAGCCGCGGCATTGACCGCGTTCCCTTCTTAGCTTCGGCAAACGCCGAAGAACCTCGAAAGCGCAAGGCTACGCATCGCGCTTGGGCGGGTCAATGTTCATAAGTTGATTACGATCCCTATGGTGAGTGGGGCTTGYCTGTGGCGAGGGGGCTTGCCCCCGTTGGGTTGCGAAGCGACCCTTGCATTTCTCCAGTTAAAACCTGCATTTTGGTTTTGCGACGGCTGCGCCGCCGAACGGGGGCAAGCCCCCTCACCACAGGCAAGCCCCCTCGCCACAGAGTTGAGAACCTTTGCCAATTGACGTCAATCCCTCGCCCATGCTCTCCTACGCACTTTGTTACGGGTGCCCTTCACAGGGTGAAACGGGAAACCGGTGAATCATGTGCTTTACTCAAAGCCATGTCAGTCCGGTGCTGCCCCCGCAACGGTAAGCGAGCGAAGCATCAAATCCACTGTGCCAGCAGTTCGGCATGGGAAGGTGATGCTTGCAGGTCAAGGCGAAAGCCTGCGCCCCTCGTGAGCCCGGAGACCGGCCCGCAACACAAAGTGACCACTACGGTTACTGAACAACAAACCCGCGGTGGGCGGGCGCTGTTTGAACGTCTGCGTGCCCGACTCGCAGGGGTTTTCCATGCGCTCTATTCACCCGCTGACAGACCAGAGGGAAGCGCCATGTCGATCATCAGCAGCACCGCCAGCAACACCGATAAGAGCACCGCCAGCACTACCACCACCCTGACTCAACGCCTGACCGCCGCCGTTTGTGCGTCGATTTTTGGCGCGTGCCTTGTGTATTTCGCCGGCTTCTCGCACATCGAAGCGGTGCACAATGCCGCGCACGATACCCGTCACAGCGCCGCTTTCCCGTGCCATTGAGAGCTGCCGACATGTTCAAGCGTATAGCGCAAACCGCAGGGTTCACCGGGCTGCTGGCCGCCCTGCTGCTGACCCTGCTGCAAAGCTTCTGGGTCGCACCGTTGATTGTTCAGGCGGAAACCTACGAAAAATCCGAACCTGCTGTGGTTCAACCACATGAACACGCCGACGGCGCCATGGCCGGCCACACCCACAACGCTGAAGCCTGGGAGCCGGAAGATGGCTGGCAGCGAGTGCTGTCGACCACCGGCGGCAACCTGGTGGTGGCTGTCGGTTTTGCCCTGATGCTTGCTGGCCTGTACACCTTGCGTGCACCGACCAAAACGTCTCAGGGCCTACTCTGGGGCCTGGCTGGTTATGCGACCTTCGTGTTGGCGCCGACCCTTGGCCTGCCGCCGGAACTGCCGGGCACTGCGGCTGCTGATCTGGCTCAACGGCAAATGTGGTGGATCGGCACCGCTGCCTCCACCGCAGTCGGTATTGCGTTGATCGTGTTCAGCCGTCACTGGCTGATGAAGATCCTCGGCGTGGCGATTCTGGCCGTTCCGCACGTGATCGGCGCGCCACAACCGGACGTGCATTCAATGCTCGCACCGCAAGCCCTGGAAACTCAGTTCAAGATCGCTTCGCAGTTGACCAACGTGGCGTTCTGGCTGGCCCTGGGCCTGATCAGTGCCTGGTTGTTCCGCCGCAAAAGCGATGGTCAATACCACGCATGACAGAGGCTGGCACAGTGCCGACGTTAGTGGTCGGCCTGGGCTGCCAGCGCGGCTGCCCCGCCAGCACGCTACGTGCTTTGCTCGATCAGGCATTACAGGCGCATCACATCGGATTTCATGAGATCACGGCCTTGGCCAGCATCGACTTGAAACGTGATGAGCCTGGCCTGATCGAGCTTGCTGAGCAGCTTGCGCTGCCGGTGATGTATTTCAGCAGTGAACAATTAGCCGGTTATCACCCCCAACTCAGCCATCATTCGCAGATCGCGTTCGAACGCACCGGCTGCTACGGCGTGGCTGAAAGTGCCGCCCTGGCACTGGCCGAACAGCTGGCCCAGGCGCCGGCAAAACTACTGATCTCCCGACAAAAATTTGCTCAGGCGACGCTGGCATTGGCAGTCGCTGCGTAAAATCCCGGATAATCACGCTTTCGATCATGAGCAATCTTCATCTGAAGCCTTGCCCAGTCTCTTTTTTCACAGGAACCGACGATGACCGTCTACTTCATTGGCGCAGGGCCCGGCGACCCGGAATTGATCACGGTCAAAGGTCAGCGGCTGATTCGCAGCTGCCCGGTGATCATCTATGCCGGCTCCCTGGTGCCTGCGGCCGTCCTGGAAGGCCATCGCGCCGAACTGGTGGCCAACAGCGCCGAATTACACTTGGAACAGATCATCGAACTGATCAAAACCGCGCATGCCAACGGCCAGGACGTGGCGAGGGTGCATTCCGGCGATCCGAGCCTGTATGGCGCGATTGGCGAGCAGATTCGTTACCTGCGCGAGCTCGACATTCCTTTTGAAATCGTACCGGGTGTCACGGCGACCGCCGCGTGTGCGGCGCTTTTGGGGACGGAACTGACCCTTCCGGACATTTCGCAAAGCGTGATCCTGACCCGCTACGCCGACAAGACCTCCATGCCGGCGGGCGAAGAGCTCGGCAATCTGGCGCAACACGGGGCGACCATGGCCATTCATTTGGGCGTGAATCACCTGGAAAAAATTCTCGCTGAACTGCTGCCGCATTACGGCGCGGACTGTCCGATTGCGGTGATTCACCGGGCAACGTGGCCGGATCAGGATTGGGTGGTGGGGACGCTTGAGGATATTGCCGGGAAGGTTGAAGCCAAGGGGTTTCGACGGACGGCGTTGATTTTGGTGGGTCGGGTGTTGGAGAGTGACCAGTTTAGCGAGTCGTCACTGTATCGCGCTGGGCATGCGCACCTCTACAGGCCCTGAGTTCACGCATATCCCTGTGGTGAGGGAGCTTGTCGGAATGCCGCACCACCCATCATCTTAGGAACACACTGCTTGCAGGCTTTGCGACGGCTTCGCCGCCGAACGGGGGCAAGCCCCCTCGCCACAGGTAATCGATCAACCATAAAAAAACGGCACTCACGGGTGCCGTTTTTTATGTCGCAGTGAACACCTTACTTAGTAGTAGGCGTTTTCTTTCTGCGTGTGGTCAGTCACGTCACGCACACCTTTCAACTCCGGAATACGCTCAAGCAAAGTGCGCTCGATGCCTTCCTTCAGGGTCACGTCCGCCTGGCCGCAGCCTTGGCAACCACCACCGAATTTCAGAACGGCGATGCCGTCTTCGACCACATCGATCAGGCTGACCTGACCGCCGTGGCTCGCCAGCCCCGGGTTGATCTCGGTTTGCAGGTAGTAATTGATGCGCTCGTTGACCGGGCTGTCGGCGTTGACCATCGGCACTTTGGCGTTTGGCGCCTTGATGGTCAGCTGGCCGCCCATACGGTCGGTGGCGTAGTCGACTACCGCATCGTCCAGGAATGCTTCGCTGAACGAGTCGATGTAAGCGGTGAAGCTTTTGAGCCCCAGCGCTGTGTCTTCAGGTTTTTCTTCGCCCGGCTTGCAATAGGCAATGCAGGTTTCGGCGTACTGGGTGCCAGGCTGGGTGATAAAGACGCGGATGCCGATACCCGGGGTGTTCTGCTTGGAGAGCAGGTCAGCCAGATAATCGTGGGCGGCGTCGGTAATGGTTATAGCGGTCATGGAAACTCCTCGCAGGCTTGGGCGCAGTTTACGCCAATCAACGCGCCGCACAAAGTCCTAGTATTTTTGTCGGGAAAGAAAAGTCATTCCCTTTGTAGGAGTGAGCCTGCTCGCGATGGCGCCGGACAAATCAACACATATGCTGAATGGGACGGCCCCTTCGCGAGCAAGCCCGCTCCCACAGGGTATTGCGGTGACTCAGAGGTTTTCGTAACGGTTCATGTCCAGCACGCCCTCTTCCACCGGGTCGGTCTCGTGAACGTACTGGCTGAGGTCGTGGAAATAGAACCAGAATTGCGGATGACTGCGACGAATCCCCCAACGTTCGACGATTTTTTCGAAGCTACCCGCATCCTTGGCACTCTCCATCGCATCGACGAAGGCCGGCACCTGGTCGGCCGGAATGTTGAACATAAAGTTCGGATAACTGCTGAGTACGCCCGGGTATATGGTCAGCGTGTCGAGCCCCGGCTGATACCGCAACGACTCACCGAGCAGAAAAGCGACGTTGCTGTGGGCGCGGTTGCGTATCAGGCTGTAGACCACGCGTTTGCCGCTAGCGGTTTCGATGCGCAACATCGTCGCTTCCGGCAATTGGTCGATGACCTTCAAACCGGCCGCCGGGCGCGAAGTCAGGCGACTCAAATCCTGTTCGGCGTCCTGCAAGGCCGGGTCGATATTCGGCCGCGAGCAATACGCACCTTCGCACCGATTGATCGGATCGGGCTTCGCATTGAAATCACCGTAACGGGCCAGCAGTTGCTTGGCGAAGTCGCGCTTGGGGTCTTTCTCGTCGAGTTTCAGCGCGCTCGGTTTGTCGTCATCGATGGCCTCGTAGTTCAGCCACATCTTGACCTTGCCGCCGTCCTGGTACCAATCGTCGAGGTAGCCGTCCCGGGAATCGGCCGGCATCAGGCGCAGGAAGTTCTGCTCGGCGCCATTTCGGATCAAGTCGAAATACAGACGTGTCTGGGCCTGATGGGAAACGTTGCCGAACACGTCGAAGTTCACCGCCAGTTGATAGTAGGTGCGCTCCAGCAGCGGGAAGTCGAACAACCACATCGTTTGCGGCACATCGCCGATCAGGCCCTTGTTTACCGAAGCACTGTCGAAGTGCCGGAAGATACTCAGCAGCGCATTGTCATTCCCCACCCACAAGGTCGACCAGCTGGGCGCCGGTGCATCGGCGTAGCTGTCCCGGCGCAGCACTTCGTACTCGTTACGTTTGTCGCGGTAGTCATGCCACAGACTCAAGACGCTGCCGACGTCGTCGTTTTGGCCGGGCATAGCCAGCAACGGCGTGGCCTGGCCGCGATAGTTGGGGTCGATCACATAGAGGTCGTGATCGGGCGCCTGGAACAGCGCCCAGAAGTTATCGCGGATCACATCAGTAGCGATCTGACCACGGCACACCGGGCCGCGAATAAAGGTGCGCACGAAGTATTCGGCGTTATCCAGCATGAATTGATAGCGCGCCTGCGCCGGGATCGCTTCAAACGTCGCAAATGGATTGGCCCGCCGCTCCGGCCCATAACCGGGCAAGGCATCGACCTGCCAGTTGCCGCTATAGAACAGGCTGTTGACCCGCGCCATCTTCGCCGCACTCAGCGGATAGGTGATGTGAGTCTTCTGCACAATCACACCCTGCACCGGCCACAAGCGGTAATACACCTGCGTGCCAGGGTCGTCATTCGGGCGGCGTGTGGTGATCAGGTCAATCGGCTGGCCGGTGGGCGTACGCGAACGGACCCACTGGAAGAAGTGCCCAGGTTCACCGTCCTTGAAGTAGATATGGGCAAGAAACCAGTGCTCGAACAGCCAGCGTGCCACCAGGCTTTGCCGGGAGCCGGGCGCGTTGAGCAGGTTTTCCCACTGCACCACCTGCAACGCTTCTTTCGCGCTCGGTACCAGCCCTTGCTCATCAATCGGCGCCCCCGACGCCAGCCAGCGCTGCAGCGTCTGGTATTGCTGATCGGTCAGGCCGGTGACTGCCAGCGGCATGCCCTCTTTGGGATGCGAACGGGTGTAGCCGTCGAATTGCGCCGGCGTGGCGCACATGTTTTCCCGGTTCAGCCCCAGCACGATGTCTGATGGAATTTTTGCATTGGGTTGCAACGGGGTTTTGTGGCCCAGTTCAAGCATTCGCGCCATCAACGCGGCCTGACTGCCTTGGGCGTCGAGCACAGGAAAGAAGCCCTTCTGCTGCCAGGCGTGTTTGCCGAATGCATCGTAAAACAGCCGCGTCGGTGCAGCAGCGGTGACGCGATCGCCGTCGTAGACCGGGACTTTCGTCGCGCCACGTGCCGCCCCTTCGCCACTGCCGAGGTTGAGCTGGCAGGCGGCATCGTTGCACGCATGGCAGGCAACGCACTTTTCGGTAAAGATCGGTTGTATGTCACGGCTGTAGGAAATAGCAGAGGAAATGGCCGGACCTTGCGCAACGGCGTCCCAGCTTAGAAGCAGCATAAACATGCTGATGATGACGCGATACGACATATCCCTGGTCCCGATCATGAAAAATCGCCGCGATTCTACCGGGTGGACGGCCGTACCAACATGAACGATATTCATGCAAAACCGGGACATGCTCTAAAAGCGCACAGGTTTGCTATGATCCCGGCCCTTCGTCATGGTCTTTCCGAGTAGTCCAAATGTCCGATCGCAGTGTTCGCCTTCAAGCTCTCAAGCACGCCCTCAAAGAGCGCATCCTGATTCTCGATGGCGGCATGGGCACGATGATCCAGAGCTACAAGCTCGAAGAACAGGATTACCGTGGCAAACGCTTTGCTGACTGGCCAAGCGATGTCAAAGGCAACAACGACCTGTTGGTGCTGACTCGCCCGGATGTGATTGGTGGCATCGAGAAAGCCTACCTGGATGCCGGTGCCGACATTCTCGAAACAAATACCTTCAACGCCACCCGGATTTCCATGGCCGATTACGGCATGGAAGAACTGGCCTACGAATTGAACGTAGAAGGCGCTCGCCTGGCGCGCAAAGTCGCCGATGCGAAAACCTTCGAGAACCCGGACAAGCCGCGCTTCGTCGCCGGCGTACTGGGCCCGACCAGCCGCACCTGCTCGCTATCGCCAGATGTGAACAACCCCGGCTACCGCAACGTGACCTTTGATGAACTGGTGGAGAACTACACCGAATCCACCAAGGGTCTGATCGAAGGCGGCGCCGACCTGATCCTGATCGAGACCATCTTCGATACCCTGAACGCCAAAGCGGCGATCTTCGCCGTACAAGGCGTGTTCGAAGAGTTGGGCATCGAGTTGCCGATCATGATTTCCGGCACCATCACCGACGCCTCTGGCCGCACCCTCTCCGGCCAGACCACTGAAGCCTTCTGGAACTCCGTGGCCCATGCCAAGCCGATCTCGGTCGGTCTGAACTGCGCCCTTGGTGCCCGCGAACTTCGCCCGTACCTGGAAGAGCTGTCGAACAAGGCCGGCACCCATGTGTCCGCGCACCCGAACGCCGGTCTGCCGAACGAATTCGGCGAGTACGACGAGCTGCCGGTGGACACCGCCAAGGTCATCGAAGAGTTCGCTCAAAGTGGTTTCCTGAACATTGTCGGCGGCTGCTGCGGCACCACCCCGGGCCACATCGAAGCCATCGCCAAAGCCGTGGCCGGTTACGCACCGCGTGAAATCCCGGAAATCCCCAAGGCCTGCCGCCTCTCGGGCCTGGAACCTTTCACCATCGATCGCAACTCCCTGTTCGTCAACGTCGGCGAACGGACCAACATCACAGGCTCTGCCAAGTTCGCCCGCCTGATCCGTGAAGACAATTACACCGAAGCCCTGGAAGTCGCCCTGCAACAGGTCGAAGCCGGCGCGCAGGTGATCGACATCAACATGGACGAAGGGATGCTCGATTCGAAGAAGGCCATGGTGACCTTCCTCAATCTGATTGCCGGCGAGCCGGACATCTCTCGCGTGCCGATCATGATCGACTCCTCGAAGTGGGAAGTGATCGAAGCCGGCCTCAAGTGCATCCAGGGCAAGGGCATCGTCAACTCGATCAGCATGAAAGAAGGCGTCGAGCAGTTCATTCACCACGCCAAACTGTGCAAGCGCTACGGCGCGGCTGTTGTCGTGATGGCGTTCGACGAAGCCGGCCAGGCCGACACCGAAGCGCGCAAGAAAGAAATCTGCAAACGCTCCTACGACATTCTGGTCAACGAAGTCGGCTTCCCGCCGGAAGACATCATTTTCGACCCGAACATCTTCGCCGTGGCCACCGGCATTGAAGAACACAACAACTACGCCGTGGACTTCATCAATGCCTGCGCCTACATCCGCGACGAGCTGCCGTATGCGCTGACGTCGGGCGGCGTGTCCAACGTGTCGTTCTCGTTCCGTGGCAACAACCCGGTGCGCGAGGCGATTCACTCGGTGTTCCTGCTGTATGCGATCCGCAACGGCCTGACCATGGGCATCGTCAACGCCGGTCAGCTGGAGATCTACGACCAGATCCCGGCCGAACTGCGTGACGCCGTTGAGGACGTAGTGCTCAACCGCACCCCGGAAGGCACCGACGCCCTCCTCGCCATCGCCGACAAGTACAAGGGCGACGGCAGCGTCAAGGAAGCCGAGACCGAAGAGTGGCGCGGCTGGCCGGTCAACAAGCGTCTGGAGCATGCGCTGGTCAAGGGCATCACCACGCACATCGTTGAAGACACCGAAGAATCGCGCCAATCCTTCGCTCGCCCGATTGAAGTGATCGAAGGCCCGCTGATGTCCGGCATGAACATCGTCGGCGATCTGTTCGGCGCCGGTAAAATGTTCCTGCCGCAGGTGGTGAAATCCGCCCGCGTGATGAAACAGGCCGTGGCCCACTTGATCCCGTTCATCGAACTGGAAAAAGGCGACAAACCGGAAGCCAAGGGCAAGATCCTGATGGCAACAGTAAAAGGCGACGTGCACGACATCGGCAAAAACATCGTCGGCGTAGTCCTGGGCTGTAACGGCTATGACATCGTCGACCTCGGCGTGATGGTCCCGGCAGAAAAAATCCTGCAAGTGGCCAAAGAGCAGAAGTGCGACATCATCGGCCTGTCCGGCCTGATCACGCCTTCGCTGGATGAAATGGTCCACGTTGCTCGCGAAATGCAGCGTCAGGATTTCTACCTGCCGCTGATGATCGGTGGCGCGACCACCTCCAAGGCCCACACGGCGGTGAAAATCGAGCCGAAGTACAGCAATGACGCGGTGATCTACGTCACCGACGCCTCCCGCGCCGTGGGCGTGGCGACGCAGTTGCTGTCCAAGGAATTGAAACCGGCGTTCGTCGAGAAGACCCGCCTGGAGTACATCGACGTTCGCGAACGCACGGCAAACCGCAGCGCGCGCACCGAACGCCTCAGCTACCCGGCGGCCATCGCCAAAAAGCCGCAGTTCGACTGGGGCACCTACGAACCGGTCAAACCGACATTTACCGGCGCCAAAGTGCTGGACAACATTGACCTCAAGGTTCTGGCCGAATACATCGACTGGACACCGTTCTTTATCTCCTGGGACCTGGCGGGCAAATTCCCGCGCATCCTCACGGACGAAGTGGTCGGTGAAGCCGCTACCTCTTTGTATGCCGATGCCCAGGAAATGCTCGCCAAGCTGATCGACGAAAAACTCATCAGCGCGCGTGCGGTGTTCGGCTTCTGGCCGGCCAACCAGGTGCGTGACGATGACATTGAAGTCTACGGCGATGACGGCAAGGCAATCGCCAAGCTGCATCACCTGCGCCAGCAGATCATCAAGACCGACGGCAAGCCGAACTTCTCCCTGGCCGACTTTGTGGCACCGAAAGACAGCGAAATCACCGACTACGTGGGCGGTTTCATCACTACCGCCGGCATTGGCGCCGAAGAAGTGGCCAAGGCTTACCAGGACGCTGGCGACGATTACAACTCGATCATGGTCAAGGCCTTGGCCGACCGTCTGGCCGAGGCGTGCGCCGAATGGCTGCACCAGCAAGTCCGTAAAGACTACTGGGGTTACGCCAAGGACGAGACGCTCGACAACGAAGCGCTGATCAAAGAGCAATACACCGGCATCCGCCCTGCCCCGGGCTACCCGGCGTGCCCGGACCACACCGAAAAGTCCACGCTGTTCAAACTGCTGGACCCAGAAGCTGAAGAGCTGAAGGCGGGTCGCAGCGGCGTGTTCCTCACAGAGCACTACGCGATGTTCCCGGCGGCGGCGGTCAGCGGTTGGTATTTTGCTCACCCGCAGGCGCAGTATTTTGCCGTGGGCAAGATCGACAAGGATCAGGTGCAGAGCTACACGTCGCGTAAAGGTCAGGAGCTGAGCGTGACTGAGCGTTGGCTGGCCCCGAATCTCGGGTACGACAACTAACCAGCCCGGTTGGCCACCATTGTGTGGCCAGCAGTGATCCCCTGTGGGAGCGAGCCTGCTCGCGATAGTGGCCTGACAGTCAATATTGTTTTGACTGAAAGGACCCCATCGCGAGCAGGCTCGCTCCCACAGTTGTTTGTGTCTGCCGTAGGTCTATGCTTATGGCTCAAACACACATGACGAGGGATTTATGGACGATCCAGTCGACAACAAGCCACCGACCTTCTGGCAGATGCTGCACAGCGTCATGGCCGCCGCATTCGGGGTGCAGAGCGGGAAGAACCGGGCCCGCGACTTCACTCACGGCAAACCGAGTCATTTCGTGATTCTGGGGATTTTGTTCACCGCAGTGTTCGCGCTGACCCTGTACGGCATCGTGCAACTGGTGGTGCATCTGGCCGGGATTTAGCGCATCAGCGTTTGCAGGCTGAACGGGTAACGGTAGGACGTTGGCCGCCCCTTGGCCGAAAGTCGGCGGAAGCTCACGCCATAGTCCGGCGATACCCCCAAGGCCAGCAGCTGTCTGGCTTGCGTCTTGTCGATCAGTTGCAACAACGGAACCTGCCGATCACGACCGCCGTACTGGCTGAGGTCCACGCCCTGATCCACATCATGCAACTGCACCAGTGCCCAGCCGCCCAACGTGAAGTGCCCGCCCAACAACACGCTCAACGTGCCATCGACTTTCGCCTGTAACGCGGCGGGTGAGGCATTGACTGCGCTGAACAAGGCATCCTTGCCGGGTATACCGCCCATTTCTTCCGAAAATGCCTGCATCGCACCGAAGGCCATTTCGTCATTGGCTGACCATATCAGCGAGACATTCGGATAGCGCCGAAACAACAGTTTCGCCTGTTCATAGGCGCGTTCACGGGTCCAGCCGCTGTAAACCATTTGCCGCAAACGAACTTCCGGATGCTCGGCCAGCGCGCGCAACATACCTTTTTCGCGCAGTTGCGCCGAGGAAGTGATCTTCAGACCGGAAAAGGCCAACAGCTCAATCACCTGACCGGGTGCGGCAGGCGGATGCAAACGAATCAACTCCTTGAGCATCTGGTAGCCGCCCTCCTCGTCGTTGGGCACCAGGCTGCCGAGGCGATCGGGACGTTCGCCCAGCAGACTCAATTGATTGTCCGTCAGCGACGAGTTGACCATAAACAACTTCACGCCGCTGCCTTGGGCCAGTCGCAGGATTTGCGGTGCAACGTACTGTTCGTTGACAAACACCAGATAGTCCGGACGGTCAGGACCTTGCAAAGCCTGGCGTGCTTGCGCCACGGTGAGTTCGGGCAGGCGTTGGGAATAGAGAATCTGCAGGTCGATGCCCAAGTCCCGGGCGGCTGCCTGCATGAATTGCGCATAGCTGATCCAGAAGGCTTCTTGAGCCTTGCCCGGACTCAGGAACAGCACCGATTCCGCACGCGCAGCTGGTCCGTAAACCACGCAAAGCATCAGCAGCAATGTGTAGAAAAACTTCAACATCAACGTCCGAGCCCCCGGAAAATCCGCCGCGCAGTATAGCCAGTGACATTCCGCAAAACGGCGTTTATTCCGGTTATTGTCCGACAATCGTCGAAACGGGACCCGGACGGGGTCGGTTATTGATGGCTGACCCAGAATACCGCTGTGCCCACGACCAGGATGATCAGAAACAAGATCGCCCAAGCATCGACCGTACTGTCAGTCTTTGTAGCTTTGGTAGGGTTGCTCATTGCATCGCCTCTTGTCGGTTTTATCGGTGATTGCATAAAGACTCGACCACAGTAAAGACGACGATTGCCCGCACCACAAATGAGGGTTTAGTCATAACGTTTCCTGTTAGTCGCTTTGGTTCTTTATATATACTCAAACATCACTTTTGCGCATAACCGCAAACTGGTATCTTGCCCCGGCTCCGTAGGGAGAGCGCGGCCGTGCGCGCAGAATTGCAGAGGTTCTTGGACTGCGGCAAGCACAAAAACGCAGCTGTATCCGAGCGACCCAAGCCTGAGAACAGGACCTATATGTACGTATACGACGAATACGATCAGCGGATCATCGAGGACCGCGTCAAGCAGTTCCGTGATCAGACCCGACGCTATCTGGCAGGGGAGCTGAGCGAAGAAGAATTCCGCCCTCTGCGCTTGCAAAACGGGCTATATATCCAGCGTTTCGCGCCGATGTTGCGTGTGGCGGTGCCTTACGGCCAACTGACTTCGCGCCAAGTGCGGATGATGGCCAAGATCGCCCGCGACTATGACAAAGGTTATGCCCATATCAGCACCCGGCAGAACGTACAGTTCAACTGGCCAGCCGTGGAAGACATTCCAGACATTCTGGCTGAACTGGCGACCGTGCAGATGCACGCGATCCAGACCAGCGGCAACTGCCTGCGCAACGTCACCACCGACCAGTTCGCCGGTGTCGCCGCCGATGAGTTGATCGATCCGCGTCCATGGTGCGAGATCGTCCGTCAGTGGACGACGTTCCACCCGGAATTCGCCTACCTGCCGCGTAAATTCAAGATCGCGGTCAACGGTTCGACGTCTGACCGTGCCGCCATCGAAGTCCATGACATTGGCCTTGAGCCGGTGCACAACGCCGCAGGCGAGCTGGGCTTCCGTGTATTGGTCGGTGGTGGTCTCGGCCGTACGCCGGTGGTGGGCGCGTTCATCAATGAATTCCTGCCGTGGCAACACCTGTTGAGCTACCTCGACGCCATCCTGCGGGTCTACAACCGCTATGGCCGTCGCGACAACAAGTACAAGGCGCGCATCAAGATTCTGGTCAAGGCGCTGACGCCTGAAGTCTTCGCGCAAAAGGTCGACGCGGAAATGGAACACCTTCGCGGTGGCCAGACCACGCTGACCGAAGCCGAAGTGCAGCGTGTTGCGAAGCACTTCGTCGACCCGGACTACAAGGCCCTGGACAACCAGACCGCCGAACTGGCCGAGCTCGACCAGCAGCACCCGGGCTTCGCCCGCTGGCGCACGCGCAATACCCTGGCGCACAAAAAGCCGGGCTATGTAGCCGTGACCCTGTCCCTGAAGCCGACCGGTGTGGCACCGGGCGACATCACTGACAAACAGCTCGACGCCGTGGCCGACCTGGCCGATCGTTACAGCTACGGTCAACTGCGTACGTCCCACGAACAGAACATCATTCTGGCCGACGTGGAACAATCCCGACTGTTCGCGATGTGGGGCGAATTACGCGAACAAGGTTTCGCCACGCCGAACATTGGCTTGCTGACCGACATCATCTGCTGCCCGGGTGGTGATTTCTGCTCGCTGGCCAACGCCAAGTCGATCCCGATTGCCGAATCGATCCAGCGTCGCTTCGATGACCTGGACTACCTGTTCGATATCGGTGAACTGGACCTGAACATCTCCGGTTGCATGAACGCCTGTGGTCACCACCACGTCGGCCACATCGGCATCCTCGGGGTGGACAAGAAAGGCGAAGAGTTCTACCAGGTGTCCCTCGGTGGCAGCGCCAGTCGTGACGCCAGCCTGGGTAAAATCCTTGGCCCGTCCTTTGCCCAGGAAGTCATGCCTGACGTGATCGAAAAGCTGATCGACGTGTACATCGAACAACGTACCGAAGACGAACGCTTCATCGACACCTATCAACGTATTGGTATCGACCTCTTCAAGGAGCGCGTCTATGCAGCGAATCATTAAAAACAACGAGGTCGTCGACGAAACCTGGCACTTGCTGCCGAAAGACGCGACCCTCGACGGTATTTCCAACTGCGACGACCTGATCGTACCGTTGGCCCTGTGGCGTGATCATGGTCACGCGCTCAAGGCCCGCGACGGCGGTCTGGGTGTGTGGCTGGACGCCGATGAAGAAGCTGAAGAAATCGGCGAAGACGTCAAGTTTTTCAAGGTCATCGCCTTGAACTTCCCGGCGTTCACCGATGGCCGCAACTACTCCAACGCCCGCCTGCTGCGTGACCGTTACGGTTTCAAAGGCGAACTGCGGGCGATTGGCGATGTGCTGCGCGACCAGCTGTTCTACCTGCATCGCTGCGGTTTCGATGCGTTTGCAATTCGCGCCGACAAAGACCCGTACGAAGCCCTGGAAGGCCTCAAGGACTTCTCGGTGACTTATCAAGCCGCCACCGACGAACCGCTGCCGCTGTTCCGTCGCCGCTGATGGTCCAGCCTTGAACCCCTTGCGGGGTTCAAGGCTCCCTCCTACTTCGTCTCCACCGGAAACGGCCGTCCCATCGCTATCCAGTCCCGGTAAAATTTCGCTCTGTCTTCCAGCGCCGAAAACATTGCCAGTGGATTTTCAGCGTCTACCTCGCTCGTATCGACCTGTCGACTCAAGCGCCCCCAGAGTTCATCCGACGCGTCCGCCTCACTCAACAGTCGCCACACCCGCGCCTGAAGACTCGTGTAATTCACCCGAAAATCCGCCGTCAGGCTTATGCCGCCGACAATACGTAAAAATGGCAGGCCAGAAGGCTTGTCTGCCAACCGTTGCCAGATCATTTGCGCGGCGTTCCTCTGGCTTTGATCACTCTCGCGCAACCACTGAACAGRAAGCCCGTAATCGTGGTCCGGCGCACTTAACCAAAGGTTGATCCCGGTTTTTTCGCGATGAGTGACAAGGCGCCGTAGTGTGTCTTCGTCCGTGACAGGATTGCCCCACAACTGCACACGCGCCCTGGAGATGGCCTGGTTCAGGACAGGCTCAGGCACGCGGACAATCTGGTTATCACGCAAATCGAGGGACGTCAGGTAGGGCTCGTCCATGATCCCGACCGGGCACGTGGTGATCCTGGTATTTCTCAGGGCAAGCCGACGCAAGTCCTTCATCCCCATCACCAACGGAGGAATGCCCAACGGGTTATCGCTCAGATCAAGGTTTTGCAAATGAGACAGGTCCACCAGTTCTGAGGCAGTGCGTTCACTGAACACCAATTGCGTTGATTTGAGGTTCAGTGACGTGAGGTGTCGCATCTGCCTGATCGCCCCAGGCAGCGCACCGCCCACAGAGCCGCCAACGTTGAAGTGGCTAAGGTCGACACTTTCCAGGTCAAGGATCTTGAGGTTGGGAAAGCTTGCAAGAAACCCGTTCAAACTGTCCTGTTCGGTCAGATGAAAGCGTCGCATCAGCAGCTCGGTCACATCGTTGAAACTGACATTCAATGTGGGTAATCGGTGATAGTTCTCAAAGTTCATGTCCAGCGTGGCACTTGAAGACTCTCCACGTTTTTGCCAGATAGCGACCAATTCTTCGGCAAGTTCGGTCCTGAGTGCCTGCTCGTCTTGCCTTTCTTCCATCAGAAGCTGAATGTTGTGAGCCGCAATTTGTGCAGGGCTCATACCCACTGCCTCGGCATCACCAACAGCCAGGAAAGGCAGCGCCATGTCATCGACATCATCGGCTACCTGATCTGACCAACCCCTCAGGTCCGTGTTGAGTTGCTGCAACTGCTGGTTCAACCCATCGATGTATGCCTGCGCGTTGTTGCCAGCGAGCTGCAGTGCTTCATCGGCCTGAGCCGCGGTGAATTCGGGATAAATTTCCTTGAGCTGCAACCGCATGATGTCGTGGGTCAAGGATTCGCCTTGAGGTGTCAATGGATAACCTCCACCGCGCAAGCCGTGAGGCTTGAACGTCAGCCCGCGGTCCATCCGTTGCAACCCCTGCAAGGTTTGCGAACGAGGCAGCGCCACAGAACCTGTCTTGAGCCGCAACTCATTGGGAGGATCATCAGACATCAGGTGCAGTGTTGCGCGCTCGTCCTTGGACAGGATGGCCAGTACTGCCTCGTAGAAAGCCGATGGCGAAGCCGGCTGTTGATAGCAGTCCTCTGCCCTGATGATGCTTCGTGTGTTAGCCGCATCGAGTGGACCACAGCTGTCCAGAACCCGCCCGACGGGCGTAGGGTCAACAATGTTGATCCGCAGGTTTTTGGGCCATCCGGGCACGTTCGGGAGGGAATGCAAAGCCAGTGTGTCCGTCTCGGCATTGGCGACCGACTTAAGGTAAAGTCCTTCATAGGCTCGATTGAGCCGCACTTGTTGCTGGTATTGCCGGGCCTTCCCGTCCAGGCGCTTGAACACTTGCCGGACCTCGACCGCGTCGGGCGTAGCGAGGATGTCCACACCATAGCGGTCGAGCATTTGCTCAATGGCACCTTTGGGAAGCGCGGGATATTCGCGCTGAAACAACCGGCCCCATTCGTGCGCGCAATCCTGCAACGCGTCGTAACGGCTGTTGAACAACGCGGTCTGCCCGGTCTGCCCCAGCTCCTGATCGAGTTTGAAGCGGCTGATCGTATCGGCCAGCAACGGCGTCGGTGGCCGGCCGGTGTTCATCAAGCGCAGCATGTCGTCATCGATCGGGCTGACCTTGCCGATCTGCGACAATACTTCATCGCTGAATGACGCCATCGAGGGGTCGATGCCACGTATCAGCTCCAGCCGCGACAGCCGGGATGGCACTGCAACCTCTTCTCCCACGGGTGTAACGACAGCGAGCGGCTCGCGTGGCATGAGTGCATCCGCCTCTACCCTGCCAACGCGTCCCACCACCCCAGCCAACGGCAGCGCATTAAGAACGCCAAACACCGTACGTGTTACCCCTTCTTTGCGCTGGCTCGATGTTACGCCGTTCACGGCCTGTTGCAGACCGTAACCGGCGTCGATGAGCCCGGCCAGCGCCAATACCCCCTCTCCCCCCGGAACAAATAAGGCCAATGGCCCGAATTGGTTTATCCATTGCACGACGGGTTCGACAACCGCGCTCAAATTGTCGCGGTTGACTTGTGCATCGTCCCGGATTGTTGTCACGCTCTTCCAGGCGGCCTGTTTCATGGTCAACACCAACTGCGCAAACGGATCCGTTGTGCGCGCCTGATCTTCGAAGCCTATCTGCTCGGTGGGATCCCAATAGCCATCATCGTTGAAGAAGCCGGCATTTTTTGTCAGCTTGTGCTTTTGCGGGTAAATCGCCATGCCGTCCAACGCTGTCAGTACACCGGCATGGAAGGTGCCGTCATGGCGATCGTCATCGGTAAAATGATTGGCCAGCGCTTGCTTCGTTGCGTTGTCCTTGCTCTGTGCGACCACCCATTGGTGCAACTGCGAGACGTTGGCGAAGTCATGCAGGGGTGAGGAGTTGCCCGGGATGTACATCAGCACCCGGGGATTGGCGGCGTCAGGAAAAGTCCAGATATCGGTCGCGGTGTAGCGATACAACTTCAGACGGCCCGTCGTGACTGTGACGGGGGTTCGTGTCGGTGCTTGGAGTTGTTCGATCTTCAGGGTTTCCCATGCCTGATCCACCGGTAAACCTGCTGCCTGCATCGCAAGCTCCAGCCCCTTTTCGCTCAGGCGTTGCTCATGCCGCTGCAGCCATGCAGTCATGACAAATGCTGCTTTGACCGAGGTCCTCAGCGCATAGGGTTGTGCCGCGACGATCGTCTCATTGGACGGCCAGGCCTGATCAAGATAGTCCTTGTACAAGCCCTGCAAATCCAGCTCCCAAGCCCATTTCTTGAAGTCTGCGGGGGTTACGCGGAGCTGCGTCAACGGTCCATAGGTTTGCGCGATGGTTTGGCGGTAAATACCTTCATAGGTCTGGTGATTGCCGCTGCCATGGTCAGCGAACTCGTCGACCTTCTGCACGATGCGAACGGAGGGCCCGACATCCGGTGGCGTGTACAAGCCAACGCGGTTTCGGCGAAACGTCCGTCCCCCACGGTTTGATAGTTGGAAAGCAGTGCCTGCAGCAGCGATTGCGAACTCGCCACTTGCCCTTGGTGAATGCCGTCCTGAGCTGGATGGCCCTTGTACTCGTAATCGAGCGTGACCAACAAGGCCGTCTGTGGATCGATATTCGCCCCCCACTTCTCCTTGATCAAGCGGACGCCAAATTGGCCAGGGGTTTGCGGCAGTGCGATGTTCACGACGGCGTTGAGATCGTCGCGCATTCTTAGGGGG
>NZ_JBFULH010000012.1:0-37652 GCF_056400445.1 Pseudomonas sp. P5_B2
TTCCAAATGTGGGAGCGGGCTTGCTCGCGAAGAGGCCAGTCCAGACAACGCTAAAGCCATCCGGTAACCCCCGGACGCCAGCTTCAAACCACCCCTCGTTTCCCACCACGCCCTGATCGTGGCGGAGACGAACATCCAATAAATGATTCGAGGGGATACACCCATGTCTTCGCCAACATTGCTGCGTGCAGCATTTGCCGGTCTGGTACTGGCCTCATTCACCCTGTCGGCCTCAGCCGAAACCATCCGCATCGCCATCGGCACCCAAGACACCACCATCAATTGCGCCGCCGGCGGATTGCTGATCCGTGAGCTCGGCCTGCTCGACAAATACCTGCCTCACGACGGCCAATACAAAGACGCTAAATATGAAATAGAGTGGAAAAACTTCACCAGCGGCGCACCGCTGACCAACGAAATGGTCGCCGGCAAACTCGACTTCGGCGCCATGGCCGATTTCCCCGGCTCATTCAACGGCGTGGCGTTTGAAACCGCCGGCAAGCACAGCCTGTTCATCAGCGTGCTCTCGGGCAGCATCAAGGGCAGCGGCAACGGCATCGTGGTGCCAAGTGCATCGGGCGTGCAGTCATTGGCAGAGTTGAAGGGCAAGACTATTTCCGTGCCGTTCGCCTCGACGGCCCATGGCATGTTGCTGCGCGCCGTGGCCGCTCAGGGTTGGGACCCGCTCAAAGACGTCAACATCATCGCCCAGCCGCCAGAAGTCGCAGGCTCCGCGTTACAGGCAGGGAAGATCGACGCCCACGCCGATTTCGTGCCCTTCGCCGAACTGTTCCCGAGCCGAGGGTTTGCTCGCAAGATTTACGACGGTGCCCAGGCCGGCGCACCGACGTTCCACGGTGCATTGGTGGATCAGGCGTACGCGAAGAAGTACCCGGAAATCGTTGTCGCTTACCTGCGGGCGAGCATCGAAGCCAACCAGTTGCTGGCAGCGGAACCTGAGAAATACAGCGAACTGATCGCCAAAGTCACCGGGGTCGATGCCGAGGTCAATTACCTGTTCCACGGCCCACTCGGCGTGCAAACCCGCGACCTGAGCTGGAAGCCGGAATACCGTCAGGCGGTGGGCACTGCGATCGATACGCTCAAGCTGTTGAAGAAGGCTGATCGCGGTCTCGATCTCAATACCTTCATCGACGATCAGTACATCCGCGCGGCGTTCAAGGCTTCGAATCTGGATTACACCGCGCAACTGGCCAACTACGGGCAGGCGCCTTTGACAGCAGTGGATGCGACGAGCGGGAAAGCGATCACCGACTTCAGCCATGTCGCGGAAATATGGGTGCGCGGCGAACCAAAAGTCCGGCAGTACGCCTCGGCGCAAGCGGCCTTCACGGCGTTGGCCGGTTTGAAGTCGGAAGGCAAAAACATCCGCGCGGTGTATGCCCAGGCGAGTGATAGCGGGATCAAGCTGCTGGCGGATCAGGCGTGGTTTGCCAGTGATGCAAAAGGGCAGCTCAGCGCCTTCCTGCTCAAAGGCCAGGCCCAGCAATTCGCCAAGGCTCAGGGCGGAAAAGTCTTCGACTTCACCGAAGCCACCACCCAGGCCGTAGCCGCCCGCTAATCCCACAGACACCTCGGTCAAATGTAGGAGTGAGACCGGCTTGCCGGCGATAGCGGTGGGTCAGTCGACATCGATGTTGAATGTCAGTCCGCTATCGCGAGCAGGCTCACTCCCACAGGGATCTCGGTTGAGAGGAAGAATTGTGTACCGATCCTATGCACGCTGGATTCCAAGGGCCTCTTCGCTGCTGCTCTGCCTGATTTTTTGGCAACTCGCCGCCAGTGGTCACTGGAACCTTGGCCTGGTCACTTTCGCCAACGTCCCGACGCCAGTGGCCGTCATCCAGGCCGCATTGGGCCTCGGCGACTCTGGTAAGCTCGCCCAGCACCTGAGCAGCAGCCTCAGCCGGGTCTTCGCCGGTTACTTCGCTGCACTGATCATCGGCATCGCCCTCGGTCTGGCCATCGGCCGCTCGAAATGGGCCGAGGACTTGCTGCTGCCACCGCTGGAAGTCCTGCGCCCAATCCCCGCTGTTGCCTGGATTCCGCTGGCGATCCTGATGTTCCCATCCTCGGAACTGTCGATGGTCTTCATCACGTTCACCGGCGCGCTGTTCCCGATCCTGCTCAACACCGTGCACGGCGTCGAAGGCGTCGACCCACGCCTGATCGCCTCGGCCAAAAGCCTCGGGGCAGGGCGGCGGGCGATTCTGCTGGAGGTGATCCTGCCGGGCGCAGCGCCGAGCATCATCACTGGTCTTGCCATCGGCATGGGCACCTCGTGGTTCTGCCTGGTGACGGCGGAAATGATCTCCGGCCAATACGGCATCGGCTATTACACCTGGGAGTCCTACACCATTCAGAACTACGCCGACATCGTCGTCGGCATGTTGCTGATCGGTGTTCTCGGAATGGGCAGCAGCCTGCTGATCAAACGTCTCGGCGGGTTGTTCACGCCGTGGCACCGACCACGAGGAAAAGCCTGATGAGCGTGATGCAAACCCCGGAAGGGCGGATTGACATTCGCCAGTTATCCATCGTGCTTGGTGAAGGCCCGCAAGCCTTCGAAGCCGTGCAAGGTCTGGATTGTCAGATTGAAGCGGGGCAGTTCGTGTGCATTCTCGGGCCGTCCGGTYGCGGAAAATCAACCTTGCTCGGCGCGCTGGCCGGGCACCTGCAACCGCGTTCCGGCAGTCTGAAAGTCGATGGCGCGCAGGTCTCGGGCCCGTCGCCGCAGCGCGGCATGGTGTTCCAGCATCACACGCTATTTCCGTGGCGATCCGTACGCGACAACGTTGCTTTTGGCCTGAAGATGCGTGGCAGCGGCAAGGCTGAACGCCACAAAGCTGCCGATGAAATCCTCGCTCTAGTAGGACTTGAAGGTTTTGCCGAGCGCTGGCCGGACCAGCTCTCCGGCGGCATGCAGCAACGGGTGGAAATCGCCCGGGTGCTGATCAACCGCCCACGCCTGTTGCTGATGGACGAACCCTTCGGCGCACTCGACGCGCTGACCCGGTTGAACATGCAGGAACTGCTGCTGGACATCTGGACACGGATTCGCACCACCGTGGTGTTCGTCACCCATGACATCGACGAAGCACTGTTCCTCGCTGATCGCCTGCTGGTCATGAGTTCGCGTCCCGGCCGGATCATCGAAGACCTGCGCCTCGACTTCCCAAGGCCACGCGCCACCGAACTGGTGACGAGCCATGAGTTCTCTCGCCTGAAGCGTCATTGCCTCGAATTACTGCGTCACGAAGACGGTCGGCAGCTACCGCGCCTGAACCCTCTCGGACTTCCCCCTGAAAACAAACTGCCGCGATTTGCCCTATGACCTCACTATTCGATGTAACCGATAACGATGACATTCTCGCCCTGCAACCGCGCCTGACCGATGACGATCCCGGCGTGCGCCGCATTGCGCTGATCGAACTGGCCGATCTTGAAGAACCGGACGGTTTGCTGTGGCTGGTCAATCGACTGGCGCAAGATCCAACCGAAGAAGTCCGCGCTGAAGCCGCGCGCTTGCTTGAAGCCTGGGAGGAGGATCCGGTGGTCGAAGCACTGTGCCAGGCGCTGACCGATCCCTCGTTGGCCGTGCAATCGGCTGCGGCGCAAAGCCTCAGCCTGCTCAAAAGCGAAGCGGCAGGCCGGGTGATTCTGCCTTGGACCGGGCACGCCGAGGCCAGCGTGCGCATTGCTGCGTTCAGGGCATTGCGTGAGTTGCGTTTTCCGGGTGCCACCGCTGCCGCTTTAGCTGCGTTGAACGATGCAGACGCCAGCGTTCGTCGCGAGGCTGTTGGCGTGCTCGGCTGGCTCAAACAACTCGATGCGTTGCCAGCGTTGGCGCGATTGGCCAGCACCGATCCCGACACTGAAGTCCGCCGTGCCGCCACCGGCGCCCTTGGTCTGGCATCCGACGCTCAAGTGCTGCCCGCGCTGCGCCAGGCCTTGCAAGACCACGCCTGGCAGGTGCGTGAAGAAGCCGCGACCACGTTGGGCAAAGTCGGCCACATGGATGCCGGCAGCGCATTGGTCGCAGCCTTGAGCGACGATTACTGGCAAGTCCGCCTGCGCGCCACCCGCAGCCTCGGCCGACTGCGTTTCGCTCCGGCCCTTGAAGCCTTGATCGAAACCCTCGGCCACCGCATCAGCAACCTGCGCAAGGAGGCCGCGTTGGCCCTCGGAGAATTGAACGACCAGAGCGCCATCGCGCCCTTGCAGGCCGCGCAAGACGACGGCGACCCGGAAGTGCGCAAAGCCGTGCGCATCGCCTTGAGTCAGCTGCAATGAACCCGGTGGCGGTGGGTAATTCACAGAGTAAACAGCAGCTGTGCTTGAACTGGCCGGATGGGCGTGAACAGCGGCTGGGTCATGCTGATCTGAGGCGTCAATGCCCGTGCTCGCAATGCCGGGCGTTTCGGTTACAAGGGCTGACGGTGAAGGTTGATCCGCGTATCCGCGTGGTCGAGTTGAATGCCCAAGGCTACGGTCTGCAACTGATCTTCAGCGACGGCCACGAACGCGGCATCTACCCGTGGTGCTACCTGGCACAACTCACTTCTGAAACTACACATCTCTAATGTGGGAGCGAGCAACCCCGCTCCCACAGGTGATCTGTGTGGTCAGAAAGATTTGCTGAAAAAACCTAACCCAATGTGGGTCAGAAGGACTTGCTGACACTCGCCACCACAGTGGCACTGCACACGTCGTCATAACCCCAGTTACTGGTGCATTGGCTTTTCGACAGGTCGGTGTCGATGTAGGCCAGGCCCAGCATTACTCCCGCCAGTTCGTGGGTCAGTTTGACTTCCCATTCGCGGTACGATTCCTCGGCATGGCCCGAGCTCGAGTACAGGTACGGATCCTTGAAGTCCATGTTGCCGTAGCGCAGTTTCAGGCCGGTGTCGTAAGGCAATTGGGTTTCGTAACCGACATAGCTGTACAGCGAGTTCTGCTTACTCTCGATGCCCGGCGCATCGTTGGAATAATAGGCGCCGAGTTTCACCCCATAGACGCTGAGAATGCCGTAGACCTCACTCTGGTTGAACTGGCTTTCTTTCTGGTACGTGTACCTGAGATAGCCGATGTCCAGGTTGACGTCGTCGGTGGCTTGCCAGAACCAACCGGCGTAGTAGTCGAGTTCCTGACGGGCTTTCAGGCCGCCGCCGTAGTCGACGTTCGAAGTCCAGGCACCCACGTACAGACCCGTGCTGTGGGCCAGGGTCGCGCCGGCTTGCACGGCGGGGTCGTTGAGTGTTTGCGAAATGCCTCGGGAGCGGTAATCGCTCGCCAGGTTCAGGTCCACCAGCACGGAAAAGTCGTCATTCAAGACGATGGCCTGGCTGCTCAACGGCAGCAGACTCAAGGAGCCGAGGGCGAACAGGGTGAAAGCTTTCATGAGTAAAGTCCCGATATTGTGATTGTTTTATGGGCAGTTTTTTGCGCAAAGCTGTGCCGAACCCCGGGCGTTGAGCGCGGGGGCGGGCAGCGGGTTACAGCGGATTTTTATTAGAGGGTCGGTGCGTAGACTTCGCGCCCGGCGAACCAGGTTTGCAGCACTTGGGTGTCGCTCAGGGCCTTGTTGTCGACGCTGAAAACGTCGCGGTCGAGCACGATGAAGTCGGCTTGTTTGCCGGGGCTCAGCGAACCGATTTGTTTCTCCAGACCGATGGTGCGCGCGGCGTTCAGGGTGTAGGCGTAGAACATCGTTTCGCGATCCACGGCTTCTTTGATGTTCAGCACGCCCAACGGGCCGACGCGGGTGATGGCCTGGGCCATGGCGTTCCACGGGTTGGGCGAGGACACCGGCCAGTCACTGGCACCGGCGATGGTCGCGCCCTGTTTGAGCAGCGAATGCGCCGGGTATTGATAGCGGAAGGCGAGGGCGCTGACGTAAGGCTTGATCATGTCCGTGGTGTAGTCGTCGGCCGAGGCCCACAGCAGTTGCATCGAGGCGATGACGTCCAGCGGTTTGAATCGCGCAAATTCTTTCGGGTTGACGATTTGCAGGTGGGTGAGCGAGTGCGTCACGCCGCTCTGACGATCCTTGCGCGCCTGGGCGATGCCGTTCAGCGACTCACGCACGGCGCGGTCGCCGATGGCGTGGATGTGCACCAGCCAGCCGCGCTGGTCGATGGCGCTGACCAGTTCGCCGAAATGCTTCGGATCGATCAGCAGTTCGCCCTGTTTGTGCGAGTTGTTGTAGGGGTCGATCATCGCCGCGCTCTGGGCCGGGAATTCGATCACGCCGTCGGCAAAAATCTTGACGCCGGGCAGGGTCAGGTTCGGGATGCCCTGAAATTGCTGGCGGACCTTGTCCAGCGTATCGAGATCAGCCGGTACGCTTTTTGAGTTGGCCACCAGCAAGGCCGCCACGTGCACACTCATGCCACCGGTTTCGGCCAGGGCTTTATAGGCCGGCAGCACACCTACGGTTTTCTCCGTGGGCTTGAGCGCGAACAGCGGTTCGCCGGGGGCGGCATTGGCGGCGGGATCCATCCACGCCGTGATGCCGACGCTGTTGTTGAAGCGCACGGCCGATTGGGCGGCCTTGAGCATCTCGGCGGTGCTCGGCACGGGCATTTTCGAGGACACCCGGTCCCAACCGGCGTCCACCAGGAAGCCGTTGGGGGTGCCATCGGCGCGTTTGCCGATGGTGTCCGCTTCGGCGGCGGGCAATGACTTGAGCAACGCGGCATCAATCCCTGCACGATTGAGCATGAAGTCGTTGGCCCAGGCGGTGTGGTGGTCGCTGCCGGTGAGCACCACGGGCACGTTGGCCCATTCACCGTTGTTGAATTTCTTGCCCAGTTCTTCGGCCTTGGCCCAATACACCGAGCTCATACCCGCGATGGTCAGCACATCGCCGTGTTTGGCCTTGCCGTCGTCACGCCAGCCGCGCAGGCGTTTTTCCAGTTCGTCGAGGTCGACCACCTCGTCTTCCATATTGGCCACGACCATTTCCAGACCGCCGAAAATCGCGTGGGAATGGGTGTCGATCAGGCCGGGCATCAGGGTTTTTCCGCCCAGATCCACCACTTTGGTTTGCGGTGTGATCAAGGCTTTGATCTGTGCGTCGCTGCCGACTTGCAGCACTTTGCCGTCCTGTACCGCCAGCGCCTGCACCTTCGGTTGGGCACGGTCGGCGGTGAAAATCTTGCCATTGATCAGCACCAGATCGGTGGCTGCCATGGCTTCCATCGAGGCAAAACTAACAGCGGCCATCAAGAGATTCGGGATGAATCTTTTCATTGAATGTTTCCTTGTTATTGCGTCTGATGGCCAGATTAGTGGCTGCTTGTGCGCAACAGAACGCCTTCCTCACGAAAAACGTTTTTGCCGGAATGGAAAAAGTATGGACAAGTTGGGTGCGTTGAAAATGTTCGTGGTCACGGCCCAACTCGGCAGTTTCAGCCGCGCCGCCGAGCAACTGGGCAAGACCCCGTCGGCCCTGACCAAAGCGGTCAACCACCTGGAAGCCGAACTCGGCGCCCGCTTGTTCGAGCGCAGCACCCGGCGGATTCTGCTGACCGAATCCGGGCGGCTCTATCTGGAAACCGCGCGCCAGGTGTTGCAGCGGCTGGAGGAGGCCGGCGAGGAAATCGAGCAGTTGCAGCATGGCCTTCGCGGCAACCTGAAAATCACTGCGCCGCTGGCCTATGGGCAGGCGTTTCTCGATCAGGTGTGTGGCGGTTTCCTGGAGCAATACCCGCAGATCAATCTGCAGGTGGACCTGTGCGATGAGTTCGTCAATCTGCTGGAAAGCGGCTACGACCTGGCCCTGCGCGAAGGCCATGACGACTTGCCGGGGTTGATCGCCCGCGTCGTCGGCAGCAATCGTCTGGCGTTGTGCGGCAGCCCGGCCTATCTGGCGCGCAAGACCGTGGCCGTCACCCCGCATACCCTCGATGATCACGAATGGCTGCTGTATCGCCATCCGTTGCTCAGTCGTGAATTCTGGTGGGTCGAGCGCGATGGACATCGCCTGAGCCTGCCGCAGCCGCAACACCCGCGATTGCGCAGTGACAATTACGACCTGCTGCTGGCCAACGCACTGGCCGGACGCGGCTTGTTGCACACACCGCTGTGGAGCGCCGCGCCGTACATCGCCGATGGCCGGTTGGTGCAGGTGATGGTTGACTACGACATCGATCCGGACAGCTTCGGCCCGTACATTCTGGCGGTGTACCCGAGCCACCGGCGGGCGACCGCGAAGGTGCTGGCATTTATCGATTACATCGCAGGGTTTCTGGGGGCTCGTGGTTTGAACTGATTGATCCCGCTACCTCTGTAGCAGCTGTCGAGCAGCGCGAGGCAGCGTTCGGCGGCGMAGCCGTCGCAAACCCGGCAACCGGGTTCTATCAGGCAAACCGCGAACGCAGCCTCGCGTTGCTCGACAGCTGCTACAAGTCCTTGTCAGGAAAATGCCAAAAGAGTACAAATGTACTCCATGACGACTTTAACTCCCCGCCGTACCGCCATCCTGACCTTTATCCGCGACCGAATCGCGGAGCACGGTCAGTCCCCGAGCCTCGCTGAAATCAGCGAGGCCTTTGGTTTTGCCTCCCGCAGCGTGGCGCGCAAGCATGTGCTGGCGCTGACCGAGGCCGGTTTCATCGAGGTCAATCCCCATCAGGCTCGCGGCATTCGTTTGCTCGGGCAACCGGCGCGGCCCGAGTTGCTGGACATTCCGGTACTCGGCCGGGTGGCGGCGGGTGCGCCGATCGGCGCTGATGCCGAAGTGCACAGCCGCTTGCTGCTGGATCCGTCGATCTTCTCGCGGGTGCCGGATTACATGCTGCGGGTTCAGGGCGATTCGATGATCGGGGACGGCATTCTCGACGGCGATCTGGTGGGCGTGCGGCGCAATCCGGAAGCGCTCAATGGCCAGATCGTGGTGGCGCGGCTCAACGGTGAAGTCACCATCAAACGTTTCGAGCGCACCGGCGACACGGTTCGCCTGCTGCCGCGCAACCCGGCGTATCAGCCGATCATCGTGCAACCCGGTCAGGACCTCGCCATCGAAGGGGTGTTCTGCGGTCTGGTGAGGCAAGGGTGATGGGCGCCGTCGTTGCGTTGGATACACTGTTCAATGGCGGCCAGGTCTGGAAGGGCCGACCTGCGCCCCCACCCGTCAGCCCGCAACCCACCGGGCATGCCGCGCTGGATGCAGCGTTGCCCACCGGTGGCTGGCCGGAAGCGGCGCTGACCGAAATCCTCCTGGCCGGGCAGGGCGTCGGTGAGCTGCAACTGGTGTGGCCGGCGCTGGCGCGATTGTCGGCGGCGGGTGAACGCATCGTGCTGGTGGCGCCGCCCTACGTGCCGTACCCGCAAGCGTGGCAGAACGCCGGGGTCGATCTGCGCCAGTTGTCGATCATCCAGGCCAGTGAGCGGGATGCCTTGTGGGCGGCGGAACAATGCCTGCGTTCAGGAAGTTGCGGCGCCGTGCTGTGCTGGCCGCACAAGGCCGATGACCGGGCGTTGCGCCGCTTGCAGGTGGCGGCGGAAACCGGCTCGACCCTGGCGTTCGCCTACCGCTCGATCCATGAAGCGATCAACCCTTCACCTGCGGCGTTGCGCATTGCCATCGATGCCAGGCCCGCACAATTGCGCGTGCTCAAGTGCCGGGGCGGGCTAGCGCGTTCGGCGCCGATTGCCTTCCCCGTGGGGCATTGAGGTTGCCATGCGCTGGGTCTGTATTCTTTTTCCGCAATTGGCGCTGGACGCGGTGCTGCGTCAGCGCCCCGATCCCGATGAGCCGCTGGCACTGCTGACCGGCCCGGCACAGCGCCGGGTGTTGCAAGCGGTCAACGCGTCGGCGCGGGCGTTGGGCTTGCGTCCGGGGCAGTCGATGACCGCCGCGCAGGCCTTGAGCAAAGGCTTTGCCACGGCCGAATACGACGCCGCCGAGATCGAACACTGGCAGCAGTTTCTGGCGGCGTGGGCCTATCGCTTCAGCTCTCAGGTCAGCGTGCATTACCCGCGTGCCGTGGTGTTTGAAATCGAATCCAGCCTGGGCTTGTTCGGGCCGTGGCCGACGTTCGAAGCACGGTTGCGCGCCGAACTTGGCGAGCTGGGTTTTCGCCACCGGATCGTCGCTGCGCCCAACCCGGTTGCCGCGCGGGTGCTGGCCAACGTGTATGACGGGCTGGTGGTGCCGGATAACGACGCCTTGCAGCACCATCTCGGGCAGTTGCCCGTCGACCGGATCGCGTTGGAACCCGTGGTTGCCACGGCGTTATCGCGCATGGGCTTGCGCACCTTGAGCCAGGTGCAGGCGCTGCCGCGACAGAGTCTGGCCCGGCGTTTCGAAGCCCGGGTGCTCAAGCATCTGGACGCGTTGACGGGGGAACGGCGACTGGCCCTGGCGTTCTACCTGCCGCCGGACCGTTTCGATGTGCGCATCGAACTCAACTTCGACGTGCAGTCGCATCAGGCGTTGCTGTTTCCGCTACGTCGGTTGACCGGCGACCTGTCGGCCTTTCTCTGTGGTCGGGACAGCGGCGTGCAGCGTTTCGACCTGCATCTGGAACACGCCGGTTTGCCTGACTCGGTGATCAAGGTCGGCCTGCTCAGCGCCGAACGCGATCCGGCCATGCTTTTCGAACTGGCCCGGGGACGACTGGAACAGGTTCAGGTTGAAGCCCCAGTGCGCGGTTTTCGGCTGTGTGCCGAAGACTTGCCGAGCTTCGTCCCGCAGTATCAGGAACTGTTCGATGACCGCCCGCAGCAATCCTTGCCTTGGGAGCAACTGCGCGAACGCTTGCGCGCGCGGCTCGGCGATGAGGCGGTGCACGGCTTGCGCTTTCAGGCCGATCACCGGCCGGAATGTGCGTGGCAGGCACGGGTCGACAGTCAACTGTGCGCGGGGTTGCCGGGTGTGCAGCGTCCGGGCTGGTTGCTGACGGAGCCGCAGGCGATCCATGAAGGCTCGACCCGCATCCTCATGGGCCCGGAGCGCATCGAGTCCGGTTGGTGGGATGGCGCTGATGTGCGCCGTGATTACTACCTGATCGAAACCCGTTCCGGCCAGCAAGGCTGGGCTTATCGGGCGGTGGGTGAGGGCGGTCCGCTGTGGCTGCAAGGCTGGTTCGCATGAGCATCGACTACGCCGAGTTGCATTGCCTGTCGAACTTCAGTTTCCAGCGTGGCGCCTCCAGTGCCCTCGAACTCTTTCAACGGGCGAAAAAGCACGGCTATCAGGGGCTGGCGATCACCGACGAATGCACCCTGGCCGGTATCGTCCGCGCCTGGCAAGCGGCCAAATCGGTGGAGCTGCCGCTGATCATCGGCAGCGAAATTCGCATCGAGAACGGCCCGAAACTGGTGCTGCTGGTGGAGAACCTGGAGGGTTACCAGACCCTGTGCCGGCTGATTACCCGGGCGCGACGCCGTACGCAAAAAGGCCAGTATCAGGTGCTGCGCGAAGATTTCAGCGAGCCGATGCCGGGGCTGCTGGTGCTGTGGGTGCCGGACACGGTCGATGACTTTGAGCAGGGCCGCTGGCTGCAACAGACTTTCGCCGAACGCCTGTGGCTGAGCGTCCAGTTGCATTGCGGCCAGGACGATACCCGGCGCCTGGACGCGCTGCTGACCCTGGCGCGGGCGTTGCGGATTCCAGCGGTGGCCAGCGGCGATGTGCACATGCACACCCGTGGCCGGCGCGCCTTGCAGGACACCATGACCGCGATCCGTCATCACCTGCCGGTGGCCGAAGCCGGGTTGCGCCTTCATCCCAATGGCGAGCGGCATGTGCGCAGCCTGGAAGTTCTGCAATCGATCTACCCCCCAGCCTTGCTCGATGAAACGTTGACCATTGCCCGGCGTTGCACCTTCGACCTTGGGCAGCTGCGTTATCAGTATCCACGGGAGTTGGTGCCCCAAGGCCACAGCGCCGATTCCTGGCTGCGCGAATTGACCGAGCGCGGGATTCGCGAGCGCTGGCCCCATGGGGCGAGCGAGAAGGTGCGCGGGCTGATCAACAAGGAATTGGGGTTGATCGCCGAGCTGGGCTACGAAAGCTATTTCCTCACCGTGCAGGACATCGTCGCCTTCGCCCGGCGCGAGAAAATTCTCTGTCAGGGCCGAGGCTCGGCAGCCAACTCGGCGGTGTGTTTCGCCTTGGGCATCACCGAGATCGATCCGGACCGGATGAATATGCTGTTCGAGCGCTTTCTTTCCAAGGAACGCAACGAGCCGCCGGATATCGATGTGGACTTCGAGCACGAACGTCGCGAAGAAGTCTTGCAGTACATCTTTCAGCGCTATGGCCGCAGGCGCGCGGCGTTGACGGCGGTGGTCAGCACCTATCACGCGGCCGGCGCGGTGCGTGACGTGGCCAAGGCGTTGGGGTTGCCACCGGACCAGATCAACGCCCTGGCCGATTGCTGTGGCCACTGGAGTGACGCAACGCCACCCGTGGAGCGTTTGCTGGAAGGCGGGTTCGATCCCGAAAGCCCGGTGTTGCGCCGGGTCTTGAGCCTGACGCAACAGCTGATCGGTTTCCCCCGGCACCTGTCCCAGCACCCCGGTGGTTTCGTGATTTCCGAGCAGCCCCTGGACAGCCTGGTGCCGGTGGAAAACGCCGCCATGGCCGAGCGCACGATCATTCAGTGGGACAAGGACGATCTGGATGCGGTCGGGTTGCTCAAAGTGGATATTCTGGCGTTGGGCATGCTCAGCGCGATCCGCCGCTGTTTCGATCTGCTGCGCCGCCACCGAGACCTTGACCTGAGTCTGGCGACGATCCCCTCCGAAGACCCGGCCACCTACGACATGATTGGCCGGGCCGACACCATCGGCGTGTTCCAGATTGAATCCCGGGCGCAGATGTCGATGTTGCCCCGGCTCAAGCCGCGCAAATTTTATGATCTGGTGATCGAGGTGGCCATCGTCCGCCCCGGTCCTATCCAGGGCGGCATGGTCCATCCGTATCTGCGGCGCCGAAACAAGGAAGAGCTCGAAAGTTATCCCTCCGAAGAGTTGCGGGAGGTGCTCAAGCGCACCCTCGGCGTGCCACTGTTCCAGGAACAAGTGATGCAGATCGCCATCGTCGCCGCTGACTACAGCCCCGGCGAGGCCGATCAATTGCGGCGTTCCATGGCGGCCTGGAAACGTCACGGCGGGCTGGAACCGCACAAGGATCGGCTGGCCGCCGGAATGAAGAAAAACGGCTACACGGCCGAATTCGCCGCGCAGATCTTCGAGCAGATCAAAGGCTTCGGTAGCTATGGTTTTCCCGAGTCCCATGCCGCCAGTTTCGCCTTGCTGACCTACGCCAGTTGCTGGCTCAAATGCCACGAACCGGCAGCCTTCGCCTGTGCGCTGATCAACAGCTGGCCGATGGGGTTCTACAGCCCGGACCAGATTCTCCAGGACGCGCGCCGGCATCATTTGCAGATTCGTCCGGTGGATGTGCGCGCCAGTGACTGGGATTGCAGCCTGGAGCCGATGACCGGCGCGCAACCGGCGATTCGCATGGGGTTGCGGATGATCAAGGGCTTTCGCGAAGACGATGCCCGGCGCATCGAAGCGGCGCGCGCGCGTGGGGTGTTTGTCGACATCGCCGACCTCGGCGAACGTGCGCGCCTCGACGCCCGCGCCCAGGAGCAACTGGCCGATGCCGGTGCACTGCGAGGGTTGGCAGGTGACCGGCATCGGGCGCGCTGGGAGGTGGCGGGGGTGCAAAAACAACTCGGTTTGTTTGCCGGCCTGCCGCGTCAGGAAGAGGACGTCGTGGCGTTGCCCAAACCCACCGTCGGCGAAGACCTGCAAGCAGACTACGCCAGTGTCGGCACCACCCTCGGCCCGCATCCGCTGGCGTTGTTGCGTGGTGAATTGAAAGCCCGGCGCTGCCGCAGTTCGCAAGAACTGATGGCGATCGAACACGGGCGCCCAGTCAGCGTCGCGGGTCTGGTGACGGGTCGGCAACGGCCGAGTACCGCCAGTGGCGTGACCTTCGTGACCCTGGAAGACGAATTCGGCAACGTCAACGTGGTGGTCTGGCGCGACTTGGCTGAGCGGCAACGCCAGGTGCTGGTCGGCTCGCAATTGCTCAAGGTCGATGGCCGCTGGGAAAAGGAAGGCGAGGTTCGCCACCTGATTGCCGGACGTTTGAGCGACCTGAGTTCATTGCTCGACGGCATCAGCGTACGCAGCCGGGATTTCCGCTGACCCGTGCCGAAGGGCTATTGACGACCGCTGCGCAGCCGTCGCAAACCCGGCAATTGAGTGCTTTCAGGTAGAAAGCAGACGCAGCCTCGCGTTGCTCGWCAGCTGCTACAAATCCCCCACCACCCTCCTTGTAGCAGCTGACGAGYAACGCGAGGCTGCGTCTGGGATTTTCCTGACAAAACGCGATTGACCGGCGAAGTTCAAGATGGTGTCCACGCGGAGGGCGAGTATCTGCCGGTTGAGAATCAGCTAACCTCTATGAAACCATTGACGTCTGCGACGCTCGAAGCAAACGGGCTCACGCCGATCTCATGTTGTCGCGACCCCCTCAGTCAGTTCACTCACAGGGACTCAGAGCCAGTCGATGCAGTTTTTAGATGAAAGCCACGGGTGTGCCGGCTGGACCGGTGAAATGGCCGGGCGTATTCGTACGTTCGACTGGTGCCAGACCGAACTTGGCAGCCTCGACACCTGGCCTGCGAGCCTGTGCAGCACAGTGCAATTGATGCTGGCCTCACCACTGCCAATGGTGATGCTGTGGGACCGCGCCGGGTACATGATCTACAACGATGCCTACTCCAAATTCGCCGGTGGCCGTCATCCTTACCTGTTGGGTTCCCCCGTGGAACTTGGCTGGCCGGAAGTCGCCGAGTTCAATCGGAACGTGGTCGATACCTGCCTGGCGGGCGGCACCTTGTCCTATCGCAATAAAGTGCTGGTATTGTTGCGCGACGGGATTCCCGAAGACGTCTGGCTGGACCTCTATTACAGCCCGGTGGCCGATGATGACGGCAAGCCGGCGGGGGTCATGGCGATGGTGGTCGAGACCACGGAGCATGTCATTTCCGAACGTCGCCGTCAGGCCGCCGAAGACGCCTATCGCGCCGACAACGAACGGGTGCGCCTGGCACTCAATGCCGGAGCCTTGCTCGGCTCATTCGTCTGGGACATCAAAGCCAACAAGCTCTCCGGCGACGAGCGATTTGCCCGTACCTTCTCCTTTCCCGCCGATCAGGACCTGGGCGACCTGCCCCCGGACCTCGCCGAAGCCAGGATCCACCCCGACGACCTCAGTTGGGTGCAGGAACAGGTCACTCAATCGGTCGAAACCGGCGATGCCTTTAATGCGGAGTACCGCGTGCTGCGCCCGGATGGCAGTTATCTGTGGGTGCTGGCGAGCGGTTGCTGCGAGTTTAACCAGCAGGGCGAACCGTTCCGCTTTCCCGGCGTCTTGATTGACATCCATGAACGCAAGACCGCCGAAGAATCCTTGCTCAGGTTCACCCGTAACCTGGAACAGCGCGTCGCCGATGAAGTCGAAGCGCGACTGGCTGCCGAAGAACAACTGCGCCAATCGCAGAAACTCGAAGCCATCGGCGGCCTCACCGGTGGCGTGGCCCACGACTTCAATAACCTGTTGCAGGTGATCGCCGGCAACCTGCACTTGCTGGCGCGTCACGAACCGGACAACGCCAATGTCCAGCGCCGGGTCAGTGCATCGATTGCCGCCGTCGAACGTGGCGCTAAATTGTCTTCGCAATTGCTCGCTTTCGCCCGCCGCCAGCCGCTGTCGCCCGCCGTCTGCCATCCAAGGCAGGTCTTCGAGGGTCTGGGGGAAATTTTGCAGCGAGCGCTGGGTGAAACCCTGCAGATCAAGGTGAACGCCCCGGACGATCCCTGGCACATCTTCGTGGACCGCAATCAACTGGAAAACGCCATTCTCAACCTCGCGATCAATGCCCGTGATGCCATGAACGGTGAGGGGACCATCGGTATGAGTGCCGAGCACGTCGTCCTCGATCAGAAGTTTTGTGCAGGCAAGGGCATCGTGGCCGGCGAATATGTCTGCGTTGCGGTAGCCGACAGCGGCGTGGGAATGCCGCCGCAAGTGCTCGCGCAGGCCTTCGAGCCGTTTTTCACCACCAAGGCCGACGGACAGGGCACGGGGCTGGGTTTGAGCATGGTGTTCGGTTTCGTCAAGCAGAGCGGCGGGCACATCGACATTTCCAGCACCGAGGGACGCGGTACTCGGGTGCAGATGTACTTTCCGCGTAGCCTGCGACCGGCACCCAGTGAAACCACGCAGCAGGATCCGCAACAGCGTGGCGGCCATGAAACCATTCTGGTGGTTGAAGACAATGAAGCGGTTCGCGTCTCGGCGGTGGAGTTGCTGCGTGAAGAAGGCTATCAAATCCTGACGGCGGCCAACGGCGACCAGGCCATGCAGATGTTGCTGGAGGGCACGCAGGTAGACCTGATTTTTACTGACGTGGTCATGCCCGGCTTGATTAAAAGTGCTGACCTGGCGGCATGGGCCAAAGTGCAAATTCCCCCAGTGGCTGTGTTGTTCACCTCGGGCCATACCCGTGACATTATTTCGCGCAATCACCAGCTCAGCCCCGACACGTATTTGCTGAGCAAACCCTATGACCCCGAAGCACTCACACGAATGGTTCGCACAGTCCTAAACGGCTGACACAGTCCTGATGTGGGAGCGGGCTTGCTCGCGAAGGCGGCCGAACATTCAACATTGATGTTGCCTCACATACCGCCTTCGCGAGCAAGCCCGTTCCCACATTGGGGCGGTGTTTATTCAGTTATTTCATTAAGGTTTTCCGATGACGTCCAAGCGCACCTCCAATCCTCCCTCCGGCATGGTCAGGGTGCGCGGCGCCCGGGAACACAACCTCAAGAACATCGACGTCGACATTCCGCGCGATGCGCTGGTGGTGTTCACCGGTGTCTCCGGTTCGGGCAAGTCGTCGCTGGCGTTCTCGACGCTCTACGCCGAAGCGCAACGTCGCTATTTCGAGTCCGTGGCGCCTTATGCGCGACGGCTGATCGATCAGGTCGGCGTGCCGGATGTCGACTCCATCGAAGGCCTGCCGCCGGCCGTGGCCCTGCAACAACAGCGGGGTACGCCGAGCACCCGTTCTTCGGTGGGCAGCGTGACCACGTTGTCGAGCCTGATCCGCATGCTGTACTCCCGGGCCGGCAGCTACCCGCCGGGACAGGCGATGTTGTATGCCGAAGATTTCTCGCCCAACACCCCGCAAGGCGCGTGCCCGGAGTGTCATGGGTTGGGCCGGGTTTACGACGTCACCGAAGCGCTGATGGTGCCCGACCCGAGCCTGACCATCCGCCAGCGCGCGGTTGCTTCATGGCCCACGGCGTGGCAGGGACAGAACCTGCGCGACATCCTTGTGACCATGGGCTACGACGTCGACAAACCCTGGCGCGATCTGCCGAAAAAACAGCGCGACTGGATCCTCTTCACCGAAGAGACGCCGACCGTGCCGGTGTACGCCGGGCTCACCCCGGAAGAAACCAGGGTTGCGCTCAAACGCAAGATGGAACCGAGCTACCAAGGTACCTTCACCGGCGCCCGACGCTACATCCTGCACACCTTCACCCACTCGCAAAGTGCGCTGATGAAGAAGCGCGTTTCGCAGTTCATGCTTGGCAGTCCTTGCCCGTTATGTGACGGTAAACGGCTCAAGCGCGAGGCGTTGTCGGTGACGTTTGCGGGGTACGACATCGGAGAGTTGTCGCAGATGTCGCTGCTGCAAGTGGCCGCCGTGCTGAAACCAGTGGCGGCACACAGTTACCTTGAGCAGGCTGATGAGGCGGGCGACGTGTTGACCCACCGGCAAACCCGTGAGGCCCGCGAAGCTCGGGTCGCCCACGGTGCCAGCGGTCATGCCAACGCACCGGACGTGCGCCATACGCCCAATCTGTCGGTGGAAAAACGCCTGGCCGCGCAACGGATCGCCCAGGATTTGCTGGAGCGGGTCAGCACCCTCACGGACCTGGGACTCGGTTACCTGGCGCTGGAACGCAGCACGCCGACACTGTCCTCCGGCGAATTGCAGCGACTTCGACTGGCGACACAGTTGGGCTCGCAACTGTTCGGTGTGATCTACGTTTTGGATGAACCTTCGGCCGGCCTGCACCCGGCGGACGGCGAGGCATTGTTTGAAGCGCTGCAACGCCTGAAGGCCGCTGGCAATACGCTGTTTGTGGTTGAGCATGATCTGGAAACCATGCGCCGCGCCGACTGGTTGATCGACGTCGGCCCAGCGGCGGGCGAGAACGGCGGCCAGATTCTCTACAGTGGTCCACCGGCAGGATTGGCCGAGGTGACGAACTCGCAGACCCGCGCTTATCTGTTCGCCGAACACGTCACCGAACCACGCGCCAGTCGCAAGGCCACCGATTGGCTGCGCCTGGAGGGCATCACCCGCAACAACCTGAACAACCTCAGCGTCGAGTTTCCGCTGGGCTGTTTTACCGCCGTGACGGGGGTGTCCGGTTCTGGCAAATCGAGCCTGGTCAGCCAGGCACTGCTGGAGTTGGTCGGCACCCATTTGGGACGGTTCGCCAGTGACAGCGAAACCGAAGCGTTGAGCCTTGAGGACGATGCGCCGCAAGTCAGCGGTGGCCAGGTCACGGCCGGTCTGGCATCGATCAAGCGCCTGGTGCAGGTCGATCAGAAACCCATCGGCCGCACGCCACGTTCCAATCTGGCGACCTACACCGGTCTGTTCGACAACGTGCGCAAACTGTACGCCGCGACCCCCGAGGCCCAGGCTGCGAGCTATGACGCCGGACAATTCTCGTTCAACGTCGCCAAGGGCCGCTGCCCGACCTGCGAAGGTGAAGGCTTTGTCAGTGTCGAATTGTTGTTCATGCCCAGTGTCTATGCACCGTGCCCGACGTGTCACGGAGCGCGCTACAACCCCGAAACGCTGGCGATCACCTGGCAAGGGTTGAACATCGCCCAGGTGCTGGGGCTGACGGTGGATGAAGCGGTCGAGGTGTTCGCCGAACAACCGGGCATTCGCCGCTCGCTGGAGGTGTTGCGGGATATCGGTCTTGGGTATTTGCGCCTGGGGCAGCCGGCGACCGAGTTGTCCGGCGGTGAAGCGCAGCGCATCAAACTGGCGACGGAGCTGCAACGTAACCAGCGTGGGGCGACGTTGTATGTGCTCGATGAGCCCACGACTGGCTTGCATCCAAGGGATGTTGACCGGTTGCTGGAGCAGTTGAATACGCTGGTGGTGGCGGGGCACACGGTGATCGTGGTCGAGCATGAAATGCGCGTGGTGGCGCAGAGTGACTGGGTGATCGACATCGGACCGGGGGCGGGGGATCAGGGTGGGAAAATCGTTGTTGCCGGCACGCCGCAGGCGGTGGCCAAAAGTAAGAAAAGCCGCACTGCGCCGTTCCTGGCTCGAGTGCTTGGCAGCGCTTGATGTGTTGATGCTGCGGGCCCCTTCGCGAGCAGGCTCGCTCCCACATTTGATTTGTGAACGACACAGATTAAATGTGGGGCTTGCTCGCGAAGGCGGTCTGTCAGGCGCAGTCCAAAGTGCGCCGAACCTTGTCCAGCAGCTCACTGATCTGAAACGGCTTGACCAGCATTTCCATGCCTTCCCCCAAAAACACCTGCCGATTGATCGCGTTTTCCGCATAACCGGTCATGAACAGGATCGGCAATCCCTCACGCCACCCGCGGGCGACATCCGCCAATTCCCGACCGTTCATGCGCGGCAGGCCAACGTCCGTCAGCATCAGATCAATCGAAGGATCGTTTTGCAGGCGCTCAAGGGCGGCTTCGATGTCACCGGCCTGGGTGCAGCGATAACCGGCATCCACCAGCACCTCGGCAACGAACATGCGCACCGAAGGCATGTCCTCGACAATCAGTACATGCTCGCCCGAGCCTTGTTGATCCRCAGCCGTTGATACGACGTCAGCGGTGGTCAGGTCCGAACTGGCCGGCAGCATGATGGTGACCTCGGTACCGCGTCGGGCCACGCTGCGGATATGCGCATCGCCTCCCGATTGCCGGGCGAACCCGTAAATGCTCGACAGTCCCAGTCCGGTGCCTTGGCCCAGCGGTTTGGTGGTGAAAAAAGGGTCGAACACTTTATCAATCACACTGTGTTCGATACCGGTCCCGTCATCGCGCACCGACAGTGCGACGTAGGCGCCATCCGCCAGTTTCAGATCGCCGTGGGAATACGCGGCGTAGGTGCTGACCCAGATATTCCCGCCTTGTGGCAAGGCATCGCGGGCGTTGATCACCAGATTGAGCACGGCGCTTTCCAGCTGGATCGCGTCGACCAGTGCAATTGCGGCTTTGGAGGTCAATTCGAGCTTCAGCGCAATGTGTTCGCCGATGGTGCGTACCAGCAATTCTTCGAGGGAGCGGATGTGTTCGTTGATGTCCACCGGCCGCGTATCGAGCGGTTGTTGGCGGGCGAAAGCCAGTAAACGATGGGTTAACGCGGCGGCGCTCATGGCCGAGCTCAACGCCGCGTCGGCATAGAATTGAACCTTGTCGGTGCGCGCGTCGGCGACGCGTTTCTGGATCAATTCCAGGCTGGTGATGATGCCCGTCAGCAGGTTGTTGAAGTCATGGGCAATGCCGCCGGTCAACTTACCCAGCGCGTCCATTTTCTGCACTTGCAGTAACTGGGCTTCGGTGCGCACACGCTCGGCGATTTCACGTTCCAGCTGTGAGGTGGCATCGTCGAGCCGGGCCAGGTGCGAGCGTTCGCGGTGGCGGTGTTCGGTGACGTCTTCGACGAACACCAGGCTCAATCCTGGCGTGCGATAGGGCGAGATCTGCCACTCGGTTTCCCGTAGCTCTCCCTCAACGCGCAGGTTCAAAATGCCTTTCCAGCGCTCGCCAGCGAGCAGGCGCAGGCGCAGTTCCTCGATCACCGCGTCCTGGTCTTCGGCGAAGCATTCGCCCAGGGTGTCCGGGTCGACATTGTCCAGAATCAACCGGGAGAACGCGTGGTTGCATTCGTGGATTTTGAACTGCGCGTCCAATACCGCAATGGGCGCCGACACGTTGACGAAAATCTCGCGGAACCGCGCCTCGCTTTCACGCAGGGCGTTTTCGGTGTCGCGCACTCGCAGCAAAGTGCGCAGGGTTGCCAGCAATACGTCCGGGTCGACGGGGTGGATCAGGTAGGCATCTGCCCCGGCGTCCAGGCCGGTGATGATGTCGCCGGTCTGGATCGAGGCAGCCGACACGTGAATAACCGGCAACAGGGCGGTGGCGGCCTCGGAACGCAGCTTGCGCACGATGTCGAAACCGCTCATGTCCGGCAGGTTGACGTCCAGAATCAGCGCGTCGATGGTTTCGCTGTCGATCAGCGCCAGGCCATCACCGCCAGTCCCGGCCTCCAGCACGCTGTAGCCGTGTGACTCCAGGCGTCGGCGCAAGGCGTAGCGTGTCGCGACGTTGTCGTCGACGATCAGCAGGCGGATGTCACGTTTCATCGGCAGGCTCCATGGCGATGGCCAGCGGGATGATCACGAAAAAGGTCGAACCGACCCCCGGTGTACTCTCGACCCCGACTTCGCCGCCCAACAATGCGGCGAAGCGTTTGCACAACGACAACCCCAGCCCGGTGCCGCGCAAGCGTTTTTGCAAGGGCGAGTCGACTTGGGAGAAGTCCTCGAACAATGCGCCATGTAGCTCGGCAGCGATACCAATTCCGGTGTCGCTGACGGCAAAGCGCACGAAGTCCGTGCCTTCGAGCCGGGCCGATACCCGCACCTCACCGCGTGTGGTGAACTTCAGCGAATTGGCGATGAAGTTGCGCAGGATCTGTGCGAGCTTCTTGTCGTCGGTGAACAAACGCGGCAATCCCACCGGCTCTTCGAAGATCAGGTCCACGGCGGTGGCATCGACTATCGGGCGGAACATGCCGCGCAGGGCGGCGAACAAGTCCAGCATATCGAACCATGCCGGTGAAATGCTGATGCGCCCGGCCTCGATTTTCGCCAGGTCGAGCAAGTCGTCGACCATGTCGCTCAACTCCCGCGCAGCGGTGCTGACGAAGGTGACCTGTTTGTGTTGCTCGGGGCTGAGCGGGCCGTCGAGTTCATCGCTCAGCAAACTGGCAATACTCAGGATCGAGCCCAGTGGCGTGCGAAATTCGTGGCTCATGTACGACAGGAAACGGCTTTTCAGGTCCGAGGCCTGCCGCAATTCTTCGGCCTGGTTGTCGAGTTCGGCGTACAGCGCGAGTACGCCCTGATTGGTTTCATCGAGCTCTTCGCGCAGGGCGGCGGTTTCGCCCTGCAGGCGTGCGATCAGCGCCGATGGATCGTCGGGCGCAAGCGAAGGGGACTCAGCCATGGGCGGCCTCCAGGGCAACGACCAATACCGTAACATCGTCCCGGCCGCGACAGAAATCGCGGTGCAGGATGGCGGCTATCACGGCCGGATGACGATGCACCAGGCCAGGGTAGTCGTGCATGTTCCATCGGGACTGCAAGCCGTCGCTGTACATGATCAATAGATGTCCGTTCACGTGAGCATAGTCAAAGGGTTGGGCTTTTCGATATTGCCCGCCAACGATGCCGGGATGGGACGCCAGGCCACGGGATTTGTCCGCCGCGATCAGGCTGGCACCGATGTTGCCGATGCCGGTGAAGGTCAGTTTGTCGCGCTGCGCGTCGAATTGCGCAATGGCCAACGCGCCGCCACGGGTGCCGATCATGGCTTGGTGAATGTCTTCAAGCAGGAGCACGGGTGAGTCGAACGGCGCTCGCGCAAAGGCTTTTTCACCGGCGCGAGCGGCGAACTCGGCGTCTTCGCCATGGCCCAGGCCGTCGATTACCAAGGCGCTGAGGTTCGCTCCGTCAATCGCCAGGTGCCAGACATCGCCACACGCCGGATCGCGGGCCAGAGAGTGCTGACTGACGCCCAATCGCAGGTCCGCAACCTTGTGGGTGCGCGGATACAAGCGGGCCAACAGCACGGCGCCCCTTGAGTCAGCGTACACATCGAACACGTTGGCCTGACGTGACACCGCACCCAGGCCAATGCCCTGAGTGCCTCCGGTGGAAAAACCGTCCGCCAGGCACGCCTGCAAATCAAAGCCCTGCGCCCGATCCACCGCCAGCATCTCGATCCCGTGACCGCTTTCAAACGGCAGGGTCCGCAGGTGCAGTTCGCCTCGGGCGGCATGCTTGAGGATATTGCTGGAGAGCTCCGTGGCGACCAGCGCCACACGCCCCGCATCAGTGGCGTCGAAGCCGATGTGTTCGGCGAGTTTCTGCGCGGTGCGCCGTGCATGACCGATCTGGCTGCTGTCTTCGATCAGCAGGACGTCGGTCAGGGTGCCTGAGATGTTCATGTCCATCGGGTGATCGTTATGCGAGTGCCTTGGCCGGGCGCGGTATCCAGTTCGAATTCGTCCACGAGACGCTTGGCACCGGTCAGGCCTAGCCCGAGGCCGCTGCCAGAGGTCCAGCCGTCGGTCATCGCCAGTTTGATGTCGGGAATGCCCGGGCCTTCATCGCGAAAGGTCAGGCGCAAACCCACTCGCGAGTTTTCGTCGAGGATCTGCCAGTCCATGTCACCGCCACCGCCATAAACCATGGTGTTGCGCGCCAGCTCGCTGACGGCGGTCACCATTTTGGTCAGGTCGATCAGGCGCATGCCGCACTCGGTCGCCAGTTTGCGCGCGGTCTGGCGGGCCATGACTACGTCTTGCTCTATGTGAATCGGGTGAGTGCCACTGCTGCGCAGGGTCATTGCTCGCGTACTCGTGCCTGAAGCAGGCTCATGCCGCGCTCGACATTCAGCGCGGTGCTGACGCCGGGCAGGGTCAGGCCGAGTTCAACAAGCGTGATCGCCACGGCAGGCTGCATGCCCACCAGCACGGTTTCGGCGTCCATGATTTTCGACAGCCCGGAGATGGTCCCGATCATCCGGCCTATGAACGAATCGACCATGTCCAGTGCGGAGATATCGATCAGCACCCCACGCGCCGACGTCCGGCTGATGCGTTCGGACAGGTCGTCCTGAAGCGTCAGGGCGAGCTGGTCGTGCATGTCGACCTGAATGGTCACCAGCAGAAAGTCGCCCATCTGCAGAATAGGAATTCTATCCATGGGCTTATACCGTCTTGCTGACGGTGATTCCCAGGCGGGTCAGGGCCAGTTTCAGGGCATCGGCCAGATTCGCCTTAGTGACCACGCCTTGCAGATCCAGGCCCAGGTGCACGATGGTCTGGGCGATCTGCGGACGCACGCCACTGATAATGCAGTCGGCCCCCATCAGGCGGATGGCGGTCACGGTTTTGAGCAGGTGCTGAGCCACAAGGGTGTCGACGGTCGGCACGCCGGTGATGTCGATAATGGCGATTTCCGAGCCGGTATCGACGATCCGTTGCAGCAGCGACTCCATCACGACCTGGGTGCGTTGTGAATCCAGGGTACCGATCATCGGCAGCGCAAGAACGCCATCCCATAGCTTGACCACCGGCGTGGAGAGCTCCAGCAGTTCTTCTTGCTGGCGCTTGATCACCGCTTCACGAGATTTCTGGAAGGTGCGGATGGTGTGCATGCCCAGTGCATCGAGCAGTTCGGAGACTTCCCAGAGCTGCTCGGCGAGCACGGCCGGGCTGTCTTTGTAATGGCTTTGCAGCAGGCCAAACAGCGGGCCTTTGAGCGAAAAAATGAAGCTGGCGGTCTGGTGTGAATCCTGGCCGAGCAGGGCGCGACTGTGGGAGAGCTTTTCAAGGTACTGCCGCGCTTCGTCCCAGCCCGGCGCGGCGACGTTCGGCCCGTTGCCGTTTTCCAGCCCACTGACTACCAGGTGCAGGAACTCTGCAGTTTGCTGCTTGAGGTCGTGTTCTTTGAGGTTACGAGTAGCACCATTGGCTTCCAGGCCCTTGATCCATTCGGTGAGCAGTTGCGCCTGGTTATTTTTCATCGCATCGAGTGTGCTGATTTGCAGTGCCGCCATGTCCATGTGCTCCTGAATGAGTCTCTGCCGGTTCCATTGAAAAACGACCGGCGTGAAGTCAGTGACCTTTGCCGAATGAAATAGTTGTTCGTTTTTCGCAGGTTATTTTCATTACGACCGTAAGTTGCCCGGTAACTCTAGTCGGCGCGGCCTTGAACAGCGATTTTTTGGCTGAGAATCGGGGGAGACCAGGAGCACTCAAGCAGCAAAAAGGAAGACCGCATCAGCGGTCTTCCTGTTGAGTCATTTATCGGGGTGGGCGGCCTGGAGTTTTTTCGCCATGGCCAGGTGCTTCTCAAGGGCGGGCAACTTTTGCTGGGCAAAGCCTTTTAATGCAGTGGCGCCTTTCTCCTTGTCATCCGTCACTGTGTTGGCTTCTTTTTTGAACAGCTCGATGGTGTCTTCGTGGGCTTTGACCTGATTGTTCGCATATGCCGCGTCGAAGGATTCATCACGCATGTCGAGAATTTGCTCTTTGGCTTGTTTGACCAAGGTCGTCGTGTCCGGCACCTCGATGTCATACTTTTTCGCCAAGGCTGCCAGCTCGTCGTTGGCCTTCGAATGATCGGTGATCATCATGTTGGCAAACGCCTTGACGTCGGCTGACTTGCTTTTTTCCAGTGCTAAACGACTGGTTTCGATCTCTGCAATGCCGCCTGCGGCTGCACTGTCGACGAAATCATTGTTAGTGGCGGCGAATGCCGTGCCCATGCTGGCGCTCAAGGCGACGGCCAGGGCGAGGTGGCGCAGGGTGAATCCGTCCATTGGTTATTCTCCACACAAGTTTTTTGAAAGCGATCCAGTGATCGTTAATCTGTGGATGCCGGCGTTTGGGCAAAGGTTTTATCGCATTTGCGACAGGAYGACGAACGGGCACCGCTGGTCTGACAGGTGGTCGACAGAACCCTCAAACCAAGGCCATTCTGATAGTTGGTGAACGCAATCGATCGCGTTTGCTTCCGATCATCAAAACGGAGGTGTTCCATGCCGGTGCCCCATGACCTGTTTCAGGACTTGAAGGTTTCAAAGGAAGAGATCCAGCAAAAACGCACCAAGGATCCGTTACTGGATTCACTGATCAACAAATATTCCCAGGCGGACGCTGAAGTGGTGAAAGCCGAGACCGCGTCATCCGATGCGCCCAGTGATGACGTGTTGAAGAAGCTCAAGGAGAAGCGCTTGCAGGTCAAGGACAAGATCGTCCAACAATTGCAGGCATCGTCCTGACGCACCGTCCGAGCCACCGACGACCGGTGTCGCAAAATCTGGAACGGCGTAATAACCGGCACCTCGAAAATGACGAGGCGTCAATAACGACTCCCTGAGAGGTGCCTTATGTCTAATCCCGGATTTCCGAGTGAACAGGAGGGCGGGTATGACCCGATGCCGACTGGTGCTGAGCCCGACCCGTACGACATCGAAACCGAACCGGATCCTGAGGATGACCGCCCTGAGCGGGTGAATGAAGAATCGGCTGACGACGCAGATCCCGAATAATCCACACAAATCCCCTGTGGGAGCGGGCTTGCTCGCGAAGGCGGTGTATCAGTCRACATCAATGTTGAATGACAAAACGCCTTCGCGAGCAAGCCCGCTCCCACATTTAGATCTTTGTTATTTCTGGAGGGCTGTAGTGAGCGGCAACCGTGCCATGTTCGTTGCCTTCAGCGACCCGAAATACAGCCAATCCCCATACTCACGCACTGTCGTGATCGGCGAATAATTATCGCTGCTGGCATCCTGTAGATTGGCAATCACCTTGCCGTCCAGATCAAGCCCCAAGGCAAACGCGCGTTTTTCCACCGGTTTAGGCAACACCGTCATCGCCCGGGCAATCATCTTGCGCACGAAAGGGTGTGGCGCCGTGCGGTCGAGCAGCGCGCTGCGCGGCGCATAGAGCGCCACCCAGAACCGGTCGCGGCCGTTGAACGAAAGGTTGTCCGGCAGCCCCGGCAAATTGTCGATAAACAGGTCATGCGTGCCGGCTTTCGGTCCGGTCAGCCAATAGCGGCTGATCCGGTAAGCGCCGGTTTCGTTGACCAGTACAAAACTGTCGTCCGGCCCCAGGGCGACGCCGTTGGCGAACTCGAGCTTGTCCAGCAGCACGTTGGTTTTGCCGGTCTGGAAGTCATATCGCAATAAACGACCGTCGCCGCCATGTTCGATGATCGCCTCGCCATCCTTGCCGTAGCCCCAACGGCTGGAGGCGTCGCTGAAATAGGCGAAATGCCCCTCCGCGTCGATGGCCACGTCATCAGTAAAACCAAACGGCACGCCGCCAGCCGTGGTGGACAAAGGGATCAATTGGCCCTGGGCATCCAGAGAAAGCAGCCCTTTTTTGCCGTCCGCGATCACCAGCAAGCCATTGGGGTGACGCGCCAGGCCCAAGGGTCTGCCGCCCGTATCGGCCAGCACCTTGGTTTGTTTGCCGTCGATGCTCGAGCGAATCACCCTGCCGTCATGCAGTCCGGTGATCAGTGTGTCGCCCTCCAGCAACAGCGCTTCCGGCCCCGCGATGTCAGCGGGGCCGACACGCTCCACGCCTTTGAGGCGCTGATTGTCGGCGTAGACGCCGCTGGTGAGGGAGGGGGCCGGTGGCGGATTCCAGGCGACCGGTTGCACCTCCATCGGGAACACCACCAACAGTAAGACGCAAAGGGCAACCAGGAGCAGTGACAGCAGATGTCGGAACTTGATGGTTTTTTTCACACGTTGGCTCCGGTGGGTGTCGGTTGTTTTTGCGCCATCTCTCTCAAGGCCAGCATCGATTCGGCGGATTCACGCTCGATGCGCCGCTTGAGTAACAGCTGATTGGCAATGCGCATCCCGACACCGGCGAACCGATACTCCAGGGTGCGGGTAAATTGTGTGCCGTCACCCGCCGCCGCGCATTCGTAAGTCACCACCAGCGACAACCCGTGATCACCCCGCGCCTGGGCACTCCAACGGCGTCCCGGCAGGTATTCGTTGACCTCCCAACTCAGGTGCCCGTCGCGCCCGCCGGCCTTGATGTCTTCCTCAAACCGTGAGCCGGCGTGCAGCGGGCCGGCCTGACCGTCAACCTTGAGGGAGGACGGATGCCACTCCGGCCAGCGGGTGACGGTGCTGGCGTAGGCGAGCACGTCAATCGGGTTTCCTGCGATAACGATCTGGTGCTGCATGCGGGTCATGGGCGTTCTCGTCAAGGGCAGGGGGGAAGGCTCCGGTTCCCGGTAGAGGGTGCCGAACAGGTAATCCATCAGCGGTAACACGATGTTGAAATTGCGTTCCTGCATCAACTCGCGGCGGTGATGCAGTTCATGCAAGCGGCGCATCTGGCGGATCCACGGCAATCGCGTAACCGGGTTGCCGGGCGGCAGGTGTTCGCAGGCATGAAACACTTCATAGGTCAGGTAACCGAGGACCAGACAGCCGCCCACCAAGCCGGCGACGTTGGCATCAAGCCGGTGAAGCAGCCACCACAGCGGCAGGACAAGGAAGCCTGTGTACACCACGATCAGCCAGGCAGGAAAAAGAATTACCCGCCAGTCCCGGGCGCCGTCGTAGGTCATGTAGCCGGGTGCGAAAAAGCTGTGATGATCGCCGGCATGGCGGGCGTAGAACATGCGCGCGAAGCTCTTTTTGTGATGCCCCAGATGTCGATGCACCATGTACACTCCAAAGTTGAAGAACAACAGTGTGATCGGCACCGCCAGCCATTCCAGCGACTCGACTTGATGCACGCTGCTCCAGAATCCGCCGATAGCCAGCACCCCGAAAACCAGCACAAAAGCGCCGTGCAACCACGGGTTGTAGAGCGGATGAATATCGGCGCGATAGCGGCTGCGAAATACCTGGGTGGTTTGCCTCACTGCGCTCACCTCTGGTTATTGTTATAGCCAGCAGATTAGCTGATCTCCCCGCAAAGACATGCGGCAACTACAGGCCACAAGCGCCATGATCCGGTGTGTTCAACTCAGCGGATTCCAGCGCTGCGACCAGTCTTCATCAGACTGGATCACTTCACGTAATAAATCGAATGCCCGTTGCAGGGTGACCGAGTCGCGATCACGCGAATACACCAGGTAGGTCGGATAGCTGAATTCCGGCGCCCTGGGTACGAGCTCCAGTACACCGCTTTGCACGTAACTCTGGACCACGCGCGTGCGGAAGTAACCGCTGCCGCCGTTCTCCAGGATGTACTGCAAACCGAGTGGGCCGAGGTTGAAGCTCAAGGCAGCTTTGGCTTTTTCCGGCAGGGCCGCATCGTGCTGGCGACGGAAATCCGGGCCCCAGTCGATGTACACGTAAGGATCGGGTTTGCCGACCAACCGCACCAGCACCAGTTTTTCTTCCAGCACCTGCTCGACTTGCAGGCGCGGCCAGTACTCCGGCTGATAAACCAGCGCCGCATCGAGCACCCCCAGCTCCAGTTGCCGCAAGAGGTTTTCGCCGTCGCGAATTTCCATGCGCAGGGCATGGCTGGGTATCTTCTCGCGCAATTCGCCGGCCCAACGGAGCATCAACGGGTTGCACAGGCTGACCTCGCCACCGATGTGCAGCACATCGCGATAACCCTCGGGCAACGGCAAATCCCGACGCGCCGCTTCCCAGGTCTCTACCAGTTGATTGGCGTACACCACAAAGGCCTCGCCATTGGGCGTCAGACGCGCGCCGGCGCGGTTGCGTACAAACAGCGTGCTGCCGAGATGGCTTTCAAGCTTCTGCACGCGCGCGGTGATCGCGGTCTGGGTGACGTGAAGCTTCTCGGCCGCCGCGGCGAGACTGCCGTGGCGGACGATTTCCAAAAAGGTGCGGGCGAGGTCGATGTCCATGGGAAGGCCGGTGCGGAAGGTGCGGTCATTGTAAACGGATACCGCCGGAACCGGCTTATGTAGCAGCTGGCGAAGCCTGCGTTCGGCTGCGTTCGGCTGCGCAGCAGTCGTAAATCCGGCTATCTCGGTCTAACTGAAACACCGCAGTGCCTGATTTAGCGACTGCTACGCAGCCGGACGCAGGCTTCGCTAGCTGCTACAGGGAGTGTTCAGATAGGGAGCCTGCGAACGCACTACACTGCAATCGTCTCTAGCCCAACGGCCCCATCCATGACGGCAAAGCACGCAGCAAACATCCTCGATACCACTGAAGGCCAGCGTCTGGCTGGTGGTGATGCCGAGGCGTGGCGCGAATGGGGGCCTTACTTGAGCGAACGCCAATGGGGCACGGTGCGCGAAGACTACAGCGCCGACGGCGATGCCTGGCGCTATTTTCCTCACGAACATGCCCGCAGCCGGGCCTATCGGTGGGGCGAGGACGGGCTTGCCGGGTTTTGCGACAAGGCTCAGCACTGGTGCCTGGGACTGGGTTTATGGAATGAGCGTGACCCGATTCTCAAAGAGCGTCTATTTGGCTTGAACAACTCCGAAGGCAATCACGGCGAGGACGTCAAAGAGCTGTATTTCTACGTCGATGGCGTACCCAGTCACGCCTACATGCGCATGCTCTACAAGTACCCGCAGGCCGAATTCCCCTACGCGGACCTGGTGGCCGAAAATGCCCGCCGTGGCTTGGCCGATACCGAGTATGAAATCCTCGACACCGGCGTGTTTGAAGACAGCCGTTATTTCGACGTGACCGTGGAATATGCCAAACAGGCGGCAGATGACGTCTTCATGCGCGTCACCGTGCACAACCGATCCGATCAGCCAGCACGGCTACACGTATTGCCGCAGCTCTGGGCGCGTAACACATGGAGTTGGGTGGCGGACGGGCTGCGACCGAGCCTGACGCTTAGCGGTGATGAGGTCCTGGCCCAGCACCCGCAACTCGCCGATCGGCAGGCCAGCGCCTGGGGCGAGGAAGGCTGCCAATGGCTGTTCTGCAACAACGAGAGCAACTTCCCCAAACTGGATGGCGTGGCGGCAAGTGGTCCATTCAAGGACGGCATCAACGATTTCCTGGTTGCGGGCAATAATAATGCGATCCGCCATGACACGGGAACGCGGGTGGCTGCGCATTTCACCCTGACGTTCGAGGCGGGTCAAAGCCGATGCGTTTACCTGCGTTTCGCCCCGACAGGCACGACTCGGGTCAACGCCACAAAACTGTTCGAGCGGCGTCGCGCTGAAGCCGATGATTTTTACGCGGCCCTGCAAACCGGCATCGACGATCCGGATGCACGCAATGTTCAGCGTCAGGCGCTTGCCGGGTTGCTCTGGTCGAAGCAGCTTTATTACTTCGATGTCAATCAGTGGCTCGACGGCGACCCGGCGCAACCTTCACCGCCTTCCGGGCGTTCGCGCATTCGCAATACGCATTGGCGACACCTGTCGAACTTCGACATCGTCTCCATGCCAGACACGTGGGAGTATCCGTGGTACGCCTCGTGGGATCTGGGTTTTCAGGCTGTGGCTTACGCGCTGATCGATCCTGGATTCGCCAAGCATCAATTATTGCTGCTGGTCAAAGACCGCTTCATGCACCCCAACGGCCAGTTACCGGCCTACGAATGGCGTTTCGACGACGCTAACCCGCCGGTTCATGCCTGGGCTTGTTGGCGGGTTTATCAGCAGGACATGGCGCTGACGGGCGTCGGCGACATGGACTTCCTTGAACGGATCTTCCACAAACTGCTGCTGAATTTTTCCTGGTGGGTCAATCGCAAGGATGCCGAAGGCCGCAACCTGTTTCAGGGCGGTTTTCTGGGGCTGGATAATATTGCGTTGTTCGATCGTTCGGCGTTGTTGCCACCCGGTTATCAACTGGATCAGGCGGACGGTACGGCGTGGGTGGCCGCCTATGCGCTGGACCTGATGCGTATCGCGCTGGAGTTGGCCAAGCGCAATAGCGTGTACGTCGATATAGCGGTGAAGTTCTTCGAACACTTTCTCTACATCGCCGGGGCAATCAATAAGGTCGACTCCGACGCCGAAGGGTTGTGGGACGAACAGGACCAGTTTTTCTATGACGTATTGCACCGACCCGGTGGTGTAAACGAACCGCTGCGTTTGCGCTCGATTGTCGGCCTGATGCCTCTGTTTGCCGTGCAGGTGTTGGAGCAACACGAGCATGAAGGTTTACCCGGGTTGCGCGAGCGTTTACTCGGTTTTATGCGTCACCGCCCGGATCTCGCCAGTCTGGTTTCACGCTGGACCGAACCTGGCGAAGGCAATCGGATGCTTCTGGCATTGTTGCGTGGCGAGCGCACCAAGGACCTGCTCAAGCGCATGCTCGATGAAAGCGAGTTTCTTTCCGGGTTCGGTATTCGTTCATTGTCCAAGGCCTTCGCCGAACAGCCTTTCGGCCTGCAAATCGATGGTGAACGGCTCTGCGCCCATTACGAGCCGGGAGAATCCGAATCGCGCCTGTACGGTGGCAATTCCAACTGGCGCGGGCCAGTGTGGATGCCGATCAACTACATGCTGATCGAATCCTTGCGCGAATTTCATCGCTATTACGACCAGGACTTTTCGGTGGAATACCCTACGGGGTCAGGGTTCTTGGCGTCATTGGAAGAGGTCGCCGACAGTTTGAGTCAGCGACTGACAAGGCTTGTCCTTCGTGATGAAGCGGGCAATCGGCCGTCAATGGCAGCATATCCGCAGTTACAGGCGGATCCCGGCAGTCGCGATCTGGTGTTGTTCCATGAATTTTTTCACGGGGAAACCGGACGCGGACTGGGGGCCAGCCATCAGACGGGATGGAGTGCGCTGATCGCGTTGTTGTTGCAGCCATGATCTTCTGCCCGGTCCAGACCTAATGTGGGAGCCATGAGCTTCTGCCCGGCACAGACCTAATGTGGGAGCGGGCTTGCTCGCGAAGGCGTCGTATCATTCAACATTGATGTCGACTGACACGACGCCTTCGCGAGCAAGCCCGCTCCCACATTGGATTTTCTGTGTTTGTTGGGTCATTGTTCAAAACGCAAAACACGAACAGCCAAACGCCCCCCAAAATCCCTGGAAGTCACTGACCGGCGCTGATGATAGTCGCACCCGCTCATGGCTGTGCGCATGTACCGCGCAGGCACCTGCGCATTGATGAACCTGCGCTGTCACCGGCGTCAGATGTTTCCAGTGCCCCGGCACTGTGGTAACCGGAGACCATTCAGGTACCACGGGAATCGGCGGCGGCCCAAGTTTTTCGAACTCACTGGTGGCATGAACAATTTTTCCGTCGACAATGGTCAGCACCGACTCGATCCATTTGATCGCCTCATCTTCGATGTGGAAATAGTCCGCCGACAGCGCAATCAAATCCGCCAATTGCCCGACTTTTATTTGACCCTTCTTGCCTTGTTCCGAGGAGAACCAGGCGCTGCCATGGGTGAAGAGTTCCAGCGCGGTATCGCGGCTCAAGCCTTGCGGGTAAAGCTCCAGTCCGCCGACGGTGCGACCGCTGACCAGCCAATACATCGAGGTCCATGGGTTGTAGCTGGAAACGCGGGTGGCATCGGTGCCGGCGCCAACCGGGATGCCTTCGGCCAACATGCGCGCAATTGGTGGCGTATGTTCCGCCGCCTTGGCGCCATAACGGTCGACGAAGTATTCACCCTGGAATGCCATGCGGTCCTGAATCGCAATGCCACCGCCCAAGGCTTTTACCCGTTCGATGTTCTGCGGTGTAATCGTTTCGGCGTGGTCGAAAAACCAGGGCAGGCCATTGAACGGAATGTCGCGGTTAACCTTTTCGAATACGTCGAGCATGCGGCTGATGGATTCGTTGTACGTCGCGTGCAAGCGAAACGGCCAGCGCTGTTCCACCAGATGCCGTACCACCGGTTCCAGTTCCTGTTCCATGGTTTGCGGCAAGTCGGGGCGTGGTTCGAGGAAGTCTTCGAAGTCCGCCGCCGAGAACACCAGCATTTCCCCGGCACCGTTGTGCCGCAGGAAATCGTCGCCCTGGCCGTAATGAGAGGTACTGGTCCAGTTTTTGAAGTCGGTGAGTTCTTCCTTGGGTTTCTGAGTGAAGAGGTTGTAGGCGATGCGCACCGTGAGTTGTTGGTCTTTGGCCAGTTGCTGGATGACTTGATAGTCGTCGGGATAGTTCTGATAGCCGCCGCCGGCATCGATCGCGCTGGTGATGCCAAGGCGATTGAGTTCACGCATGAACTGGCGGGTTGAGTTGACCTGATACTCCAGCGGTAACTTGGGGCCCTTGGCCAGGGTCGAGTAAAGAATCATCGCGTTCGGCCGGGCGATCAGCATGCCGGTAGGATCGCCATTGGCATCGCGCTGGATTTCACCGCCGAGTGGGTTCGGCGTGTCGCGTGTGTAGCCGACCACTCTCAGTGCGGCGCGATTGAGCAGGGCGCGGTCGTAGAGGTGCAGGACGAACACCGGGGTGTCCGGCGCCGCTTTGTTCAGTTCATCAAGGGTCGGCAGGCGTTTCTCGGCAAACTGGAACTCGTTCCAGCCCCCGACTACCCGCACCCATTGCGGTGTGGGTGTGCGATCCGCCTGGTCCTTGAGCATGCGTAAGGCATCGACCAGTGACGGCACGCCCTCCCAGCGCAGTTCGAGGTTGTAATTGAGACCGCCCCGGATCAAATGCAGGTGCGAGTCATTGAGGCCGGGAATCACCGTGCGACCGTGCAGGTCGACGATTTGCGTGCCGGGGCCTTGCAGGGCCATGGCTTGGGCATCGCTGCCGACCACAACAAAGCGCCCGTCCTTGATCGCGACAGCGCTGGCCTGGGGTTTTTTGCGATCAACGGTGTGCAGGCGTCCGTTGTACAGAATGAGGTCGGCCGGGGTATCGGGCATGGTCTTACTCCCTGCGAATAGCGGGCTGATCCAGGCACCGACAGCACCTGCCGAAAGGCCTTGCAGTATACGTCGGCGGTTAAAACCGTCAGGGTCGTCAGGTGGGCTCATGGCCGTGCTCCGCGCAAAATCAGTCGGGGGCAAACAGCCGATCTCTGACGGATGCGGCCAGAAGGAATATAGACGGTGAATCCGCAGCGGGGCGTTTTCCGGGGATGGAAAACGACGAATCCCGCCACAAGGGGCGGGATTCGTTGATAGCCAGACAGGTTCCCGAAGGTCGGGAACCGCCGTCTTAGCTTGGGAACAGCTCGGACAGTTTCATCGCCAGCATCATGTCGCCTTCAGCGCGCAGTTTGCCGCCCATGAACGCTTGCATGCCGTCGGTCGAACCGTCAACGATGCCTTGCAGGGTTTCGCCGTCCATCACCAGAGTAACCTGGGCGTCAGGGTTTTCGCCTTCTTGCAGCTCGCAGGTGCTGTCTTTGACGATCAGCGAGAAGTTCTTGGTGTCGTCGATGCGGAAACCGAAAACCAGGTCCAGACCGGCAGCAGCGGCTGGGTTGAACTTGGCTTTCATTGCTTGTACGGCATCAGCTACGGAGGTCATGGTTTGATCCTTTCTTGGGTAATTAGAGCTGGGTGATTACAGCCAGGGTCACAATATTCCGGACTCAGCGAAACGTGATGAGATCCGGGGTCTTCAACAGTTGCAGGTGTGCATGATTGTTGAAGGAAGCCAGTGCCACCTCGCGACCACGGAACTTCAAGTGGTGTACCGAGGTGTTGACGATTTGCCAGTTCAGCTCGAATGCCTGCTTGGCCGGCATTTGTGTAATGAGGTGGAGCAGGGCCGTGATGGTGCCGCCGGACGTAAACACGGCGATTTTCTGTTTATTGTCGGCGCTTTCCAGAATTCGTTGCAGTCCGCCGTGCACACGCTCCACAAAACCCAGCCAGCTTTCCAGACCAGGCGTGTCATAGGAACCGGTGAGCCAGCGTTCGATGATCAAGGCAAAGATGCGCTGGAATTCGGCGCGGTTTTGCGCGGCGTTGCGCAGGATGTCCAGGGCCTCCGGTTCGTCGTCCAGCATGGCCGGCAGCAACGCGCGGATCGCCGCGTCGGCGTCGAACTCATTGAACGCGGGATCAATTTCCAGGGGCGGCACTGGCAGGCCCGCGGCCGCGTACTGTTCCATCGCGCTATTGGCGGTATGTTGTTGGCGGCGCAGGTCGCCTGAAAGGCAGCGATCGAAGCTGATGCCCAGTTCGACCAGGTATTGGCCGAGGATTTCTGCCTGGCGAATACCGGTCGGCGACAGGACGTCATAGTCGTCTGCACCAAAGGAGGCCTGGCCATGTCGAATCAAATAGATACTGCCCACGTCCGCGTCGTCCCGGTACGTTGAAGGTTTGGCGAGGTTATGAGGATGGCAGTGAGCTGTCAATGAAAAAACATACGCTTGTTTGAAATGGCTGTTGCAGGGCTGTTGCCAGAGGTTTCACGGCTGGTCGCCGAGCTGGCGCATGGGTATGCTGAACATATCCCGCGCGTGTTTAAGCCGTGCATCGTAATGAAGGAGTCACTGTGGAGTTTTTGTCTGAATACGCCAGTTTTCTGGCCAAGACCGTGACGCTGGTGATCGCCATTCTGGTGGTCATGGCCAGTTTTGCGGCATTGCGCAGCAAAGGTCGACGCAAATCGGCCGGCCAATTGCAGGTCAGCAAACTGAATGATTTCTACAAAGGGCTGCGCGAACGCCTGGAGCAGACCTTGCTCGACAAGGATCAGCTCAAGGCCTTGCGCAAGTCCCAGGCTAAATCCGAGAAAAAGCAAAAGAAAACCCCCGAGACCAAACAGCGCGTGTTCGTGCTGGATTTCGACGGCGACATCAAAGCCTCGGCTACCGAAAACCTGCGCCACGAAATTACCGCGCTGCTGACGCTTGCCACGCCCAAGGATGAAGTAGTGCTGCGTCTGGAAAGCGGTGGCGGCATGGTTCACAGCTACGGCCTGGCGTCCTCGCAGCTGGCGCGCATCCGCAATGCTGGCGTGCCGTTGACCATCTGCATCGACAAGGTCGCGGCCAGCGGCGGCTACATGATGGCGTGCATCGGCGAGAAGATCATCAGCGCACCGTTCGCGATCCTCGGCTCGATTGGTGTGGTGGCGCAACTGCCTAACGTCAATCGCTTGCTGAAAAAACACGACATCGATTTCGAAGTGCTGACGGCCGGCGAATACAAACGCACCCTGACCGTGTTTGGCGAAAACACCGAAAAAGGGCGTGAGAAGTTCCAGGAAGACCTGGACATTACCCATCAACTTTTCAAGAACTTCGTCGCGCGTTATCGCCCTCAACTGGCCATCGATGACGTAGCCACCGGTGAAGTCTGGCTCGGTATCGCAGCCCTCGACAAGCAACTGGTTGACGAACTGAAGACCAGCGATGAATACCTCGCCGAACGGGCAAAAAAAGCCGAGCTCTTTCACCTGCATTACGCCGAGCGAAAAAGCCTGCAAGAGCGTATCGGCATGGCTGCCAGCGGTTCGGTCGATCGCGTTTTGCTGACTTGGTGGAGCCGGTTGACCCAGCAACGCTTCTGGTAATCGCCAGAAAAACACCGGTTTGAAGAAAAAACCGGGGCTCATGTCCCGATGCTGGCCAGTCAGGCCACGACATATTTGTAGCAGTCGACGCAGGCTTCGCCAGCTGCTACGGATTGTGTCGTTCCTTGACTGATCGGCATTAGGCGTGTGCTCCGGTTTCTTTTTTTGTATTCCGGCTCCGTCCACATTCCTTCCTGAAAGGGCGAAACCTCCTAAGTCGGCTGTCGGTGCCGTCCTGCATCCTGTTGAATCGCGACTGGTTAGGGTGGTGTTCCAACTGTTCGCAATGGAATGCACATGATCGACCTCAACCATGACA
>NZ_JBFULH010000013.1:0-37352 GCF_056400445.1 Pseudomonas sp. P5_B2
ACACCGCGCCGCCTGATTTCACGACTGCTTCGCAGCCGAACGCAGCCTCGCAGGCTCGGCAGCTGCTACCGGCGGTGTTGTTCCTGGAACTGACGCACCTCTTCAGCAACGACTAAGCTTTTGCGGGTAAGTCTCGTCTCCTCAGGAGATTCCCGTGAGCATCATGCCTCTGTCTGAACTCGATGCCGCCCTGCCCGGTCTGGCCCGCAAGATCCGCGTGCTGGATGCCTTGGCGTGGCCCGATGGCGTCGAAGAAACTTTCCTGGCGAATTGGCGAGCCGGGCGTGCACAACTGCCGAAGGTCGAACTGCAACCGCGTGACCACAGCGCCGACATCACCGCGCTGGAATCCTTTATCGACCATTGTGATGAGGCGCATCCCGCCGGCAACTACCTCGCCATGACAGCGCGAAGCTATGCCACGGCCGGGCGCATGTTGGGGGCCATTGGTACCCGCGCCTTTACTGACTATTCATCAGCGTTGTACCGGCGCCCGGATTTCCAATACCCACGCCTCAACCTGAGCATGCTGGACGCCGCCCGGTTTTTCCTCGACACCACTGACGCCCTTCTGGGCAGTGCCCGGATTCCACCATGTCCGGCCGAGATCCCGGCCGAGGCCTTTGCCGCCTGGATGCAGCCAGAACTGGACCGTTTCTTTGGTGAAGGCCGGATCACGGTCGTGCTCGACTCGACCTTGGCCGCCAAGGCCATCGCCGGGGCGAGCCGCATACGCCTGTGTGCCAGCGCATTGTTCTCTGAACTGGACAAAAATCAGCTTTTGCAGCACGAGGCGTTCGTGCATGTCGCCACCGCACAAAACGGCGCACGCCAGCCCAACCTCAAAAGCCTCGGCCTTGGGGCGCCACGTACGACACAGACTCAGGAGGGTATTGCCACCTTGGCCGAGCTGTTCACCGGCAGCATGGACATCAATCGCTTGCGTCGCCTCGCCTTGCGCGTGCTCGCCGTCCAGCAAGCGCTGGAGGGTGCCGATTTCATCCAGGTATTCGAAGGTTTTCTGGCGGCCGGTCAATCGCAAGAGGAGTCATTTCGCTCCACCCAACGGGTGTTCCGTGGCGCCGACCTGCACGGCGGGTCGGCGTTTACCAAGGATGCCGCTTACCTGACAGGCTTGATCGGCGTGCATACCCTGCTGCGCATCGCGATCCGTGACAACCGGCCGGAACTGGTGGGCCATTTGTTTGCCGGGCGCCTCAGCCTGGGTGACACCGTACGCCTGGCGCCCCTGTTCGAGTCAGGCTGGCTCCAGGGGCCGGTCTATCTGCCGGCCTGGGCCAGCGACCTGCGCCTGCTCGCCGCCAACCTCGCCTTCTCTGCCTTTATCGCCCGGATCAGGCTGGATGTGCTCGACCTGGATGTGCTTATGGCATTTGCAGACGACCACGAGAACGATGCCAGTGCCCTGTAATGACGGTGGCTATGAAATGAATGATCGTAAATAAATGGCAGAAATTTTTTGTTTGCTACGCTTAGGAAGCGGCATCGAAGCTGAGGTCTGAGGTTGGCAAAGTCGGACCTCACCTCCTTGGCATTGATCCACTCACTCCAAACCTGCCTGACCACATGGAGATGCAATGCGCATTCCCTCACTCTGCACGTTGTCAGCTGTCCTTATTTTGAGCGGATCTTTCTGCGTATCGCAGGCAGCGATGGCGGCCTCAAGCACGACCACTGCCGTGCCAGCGCCCGCCAATTCGGCGCCTCTTAAAGATGCCGTGTTTACCCAGGAACAGCTGGATCAAATGCTGGCGCCCATTGCGCTGTACCCGGACCCACTGCTGGCACAGATTCTGATGGCCAGCACGTACCCCGGGGAATTCACCGAGGCCGTCGCCTGGTCTAAAGCCAACCCGAACGCCAAGGGCGATGATGCAGTCAAACAGGTGCAGAACAAGCCCTGGGATCCGAGTGTACAGGCGCTCGTCGCCTTCCCGCAGGTGTTGGCCACGCTGGGACAGGATCCTGTGGCGGTACAACGGCTGGGGGATGCCTTCCTGGCGCAGCCCGACGATCTGATGGCAGCGGTGCAACGCTTGCGTCATCAGGCGCAGGCAGCCGGCAACCTGGAAAGCAACCAGTATCAGAACGTGACGGTTCAGAATTATCCAGCACCGGCAGGCACGTCCACAGAGGTAGCTGCGGCCCCTGCCAGCACCATCATCATTCAGCCCGCCGATCCACAGGTTGTATACGTCCCCACTTATAACCCGACAACCACCTATGGCACCTGGCCTTATCCGGCGTCCCCCCCCGCGTACTACCCTCCGCCACCCGCTTATTACCCCGGCCAGGCATTGTTGACCGGTCTGGCGTTTGGTGCCGGTGTGGCTATCGTCGGTTCGTTGTGGGGTGATTGCGATTGGGGTAATAGCGACGTCGACATCGATGTCGAACGCTACAACAACATCAACGGCAACAACCGAATCAACGTTAATCAGAACAAGTTCCAACATAACTCCGCGCATCGCAATGGCGTTCCCTATCGCGACAGCAGGAGCCGCGAACAGTACGGCCGTCAACTCAACGGTGCCAGCCAGCGTGAGGCCTATCGTGGCGACACGCCTCAGCGCGCCCAGCAGCGTGAAAATGCCCGTGGTTCGATGGACAGGGCCGGTATCGAACGACCTCCCACCACCAACCGCGAAGCCCGTGATCAAGCGCGCGACGCCCAAGCCAGAGGCGTGGACGGCAATCGGGCGCAAGGTGGTGCAGACCGGGATGCGGCCAGACAGAATGCAGCCAACAGACAGAGAGCGGCTGAAAGACAGGGTGCAACTGACAGACAGCAAGCTTCCAACAGAGGTCAGGGCACTGACAGAGCCAATCAGCAACCCAGGAAACAGACCGCTGATGCCAGACAGCGCCAAGGTAACTCACAGGCGCGCCAGACGACGAAAAGCCGGCCAACCACTAAGGCCGCCAGCAAGGGCAGTGCCCGCAACAATGCATTCGCGGGCGCGCGCTCACCGTCCCAAGTCAACGCACAAGCCAATCGTGGCCGGACCAGCCAGGCATCCGCCCAGCGCTCCAATGCCTCGCGATCAGCCGGCAAGCAGGTCAGTCGGCCGTCCAATCCACCAGCGCGTCAAAGTCAAAGGGGTGGCCGTCGTTGAATAACAATCCTCGAGTGAAGACACTCATGGGCTTGCTTCGTCAGTCCCTGGCGATCACGGCAGGCGTTGTATGGTCCTGCATGGTCATGGCACATCAGGAATTTCCAACACCCGAAAAGGCCGCTGAAGCGTTCGTCGAAGCACTGGGTACGAAACAGGCCAATAATGAACGCCTGACCGAGTTACTGGGTACGGAATGGCGCAGTTACATCCCTCGCCAAGGCGCGGAGCGCAAAGATGTCGATGCGTTTTTGAAGCTGTACCACGAACAACACCACCTTGAAAAAAACAGCGACGGCGAGATGATCCTGTCGGTCGGGACCAACAAATGGCCAATGCCTATCCCTATCGTAAAAGGCCCGAACGGTTGGCACTTCGACATCAAGGCCGGCAGTGCCGAAATCCGTGCGCGTCGAATTGGCCGTAATGAATTCGCCGCGTTGCAATCGACGCAAGCCTATCACGATGCCCAGATGGATTATGCGTCAGTGGATCGTGATGGTGACGGCGCCCTTGAGTATGCGCAGAATATCTACAGCGCCCCCGGCAAGCACGATGGCCTTTATTGGGCAGACGACGATAGCGGTCAGATCAGCCCGTTGGGTCCAACGTTTGGCAACGCCATTGCCGGAGAACCCTGGCATGGTTACCACTTCCGCATCCTGACTGGCCAAGGTCCTTCGGCACCAGGTGGCGCCTACAGCTACCTCATCGGTGACAAGATGAGCCGAGGCTTTGCATTGATTGCCTGGCCGGCGAAATACGGTGATACCGGGGTGATGAGTTTCATGATCAGTCATGAAGGCCAGGTGTTCGAGAAAGACCTGGGGCCCGAGGGTGAAAAGGTGGCGCAGTCGATGAAACTCTTTGATCCGGATGACAGCTGGAAAGAAGTCGCGGTCGATGAAGACTAGAACCTGGCAGTAGAACAGTCGCTACGCCTGATGCCAGTTAAGGCGGTAACGCGATCCGTAGCAGCTGGCGCAGCCTGCGTCCGGCTGCTACAAATCGCGTTGCCCGGCTCTTGCGAGGTTTCCTTTAGCAATTCATCCACCACGCTCGACAGAGCGGCATGAACATCCTCAGTGCTGTGTAACGCACGCTCGAAAACGCTGCGCTGCCGGTCTGCACTGGTACCGTGGCGCAGAATGTGGCGAGCCTGGGAAAAGACATTTTCCACACGCAGTTCCCGCGCCGCGTCGCCCAGGATCTGTTCCGCCAGGAATAACCACTGCTCAGCCGAGAAGGGTCGGTCGTAGCCTTCAACAATGAAGGACGCATGGATTCCGGAGCGCTTCGCCCGCCAACGATTTTCTTTGAGAATCCAGTGAGACGTTTGCGACCAGGACCGTCCTGGCCGGGCCTGATCAATCGCGTCGGCAACCAGCAGTCGAAACAAAGAAGCAATGCACAAGGCATCCTCGAGCCGAGGACATGCGTCCGTCATGCGCAATTCCAGGGTCGGATACCGGCAAGCGGGGCGTAATCCCCACCAGCACTCGCTGGCCTGCCTGATGGTGCCGGTGCGGATCAGCAAGGCGACGTAGGCTTCATAGGCCGCTTCATCCTCGAAGAATTCCGGAATGCCCATCCTCGGCCACTCATCACACGCGGTCTGCCGGTAGCTCATGAATCCGCTGTCGGCACCGTCCCAAAAAGGTGAGGAGCAACTCAGCGCCAGCAACAACGGCAACCACGGCAAGACGTGGTTCATGACTCGAATTCGATCCAGATGTTCCGGGACTTCAACATGCACGTGCAAGCCCGACAGCACGCTACGCCTGGCCACGCGCTGATAGTCGTCGAACAGTTGAGTAAAGTGATCCTGCCGGGTGGCCTGTTGCACACGCCAGTCAGCCAACGGGTGGCTCCCGACACTGAGCAGTCCCAGACCATAAGACTCGAGCGTGCTCCGCAACATTTTGCGAGCGCTGATAAAGTACTGTTCGGCCTCGGCGATACGGGTGAAAACGGGAGAAGCCACTTCGATTTGCCCTTGGAACATCTCATACGCGAAGCAATCGCCTAACGCCGCCTTGCACGCGTCAATCGCAGCGCCGGGAGGACTCTGGGCCATGCGTCGAGTGCCCAGATCAGTGATGAAATATTCCTCTTCAATCCCGAACTTCAGATGTCTGTTCATCGATGGGCCCTGAGTGATAATCCTGCCCCGCTACGGCGCGCAGAAAGGCCTGATCGGCCGCGATTCGCAAATCTCGCCACTCTTCCCAACTGACCATGCGCTGACGATCCATCTCGTCCGATTGTCGTAGCAGCTCTTCATGATAGGCATCCGGCGATTCCCTACGCAGGGCGATGTTGTCGAGTGCTCGATGCCACGAATCCAGCGCACAAAGTCTTCGTTCCTGGGCTGGCGTCAGCCGATTTCTGAAGGAGTTCATGGCAGTGCAATTCCAGAGGTATTTCTGAATGGATCCACTGGATTCGACGCAGGTTCATGGGGGCCGACCAGAGGTGCCGAACAATGAAAAAACGGGAGGCCCGCCTGGGCCTCCCGCGCGTCATACCACCCTTCAGGAAGTACCCATTCCTCGAGACAGATCGGCTGGGGCATCGGGTGTTTCGCGGTAATCGCGTTCCGGTTTCACGTCTGCGTCCGCGTGATCCGTGGTTTTTGTCACCGTATCGCGCACCGCCTCGAACCCCTCCCGTGCCTGTTGTTTGACCTTGTCGGCCAGGCCTGCGCTGGTTTTGCCCATGTAGCGCTGCTCGGTCGCTGTCGAGGGCAATGCAGCCCCCAACATCGCCCCCAACGCAATCCCCGCAGCGGCGACCATCAGTGGCTGCTCCTTCAACAACTGACTAAGTTGATTGCCCATCACTTGTGTACTGCGCACTAAACGGTCGCTGGCATCATGCACGGCATGGCTGACGGTATCGGTGGCCACCCCAAGGTTGTCGCCCAGGTGCGCCGCTTTGCCTTTTACGGCTTGGTAGCCCTCCTTAAGCGTGTCCGCTGTCTGGTGCAGATGATCACGCGCACTGTCGATGCCGTCAGCCAGGCCATCGGCCCACTCCCCCACCTTGTTCTGATCCGCACCTGCAGGATAAACCGGGCGTGGGGTCGGCGGACGGTTCTGGCTCATCATCAACCACAGCACACCCACCGACGTCAGCACCGCAGGAACGGGATTATTACGCACGCTGGTGCCCAGGTTGGTCAGGAACGTCGTGCCGTTGTTCTGCATGAAAGACATCGCCTGATCGAACACCTGCCCTGGCGTGAATTTGCTTTCCAGCGCATCGACGATATTGCCGATGCTTTCACGCTGCGCATCGATTTCGCGCTCAATGACCTCGGGGCTTTTCTGCGACTCGGTTTCGAATTCAGTGTTCATGAGACTTTCCTCCGCAGCGCTTCCTGGTCTTTGTTCAAGGCGTCCAGCGTGCGATCAGGTTTGAAGTGGGATGGCTCGAATTGTTTTTTCCCGGATTGCAGCATGGCGAACCCTACGATCATCACCACGACGCCCACAATCAGTGCTGCCAACCACGGCGCCATTACCATGCTCAGGCCATAGACCACGGCCATCAACAAGATGATGAACCCCGCCAGCAGCACAATCGCCCCGCCCGCGACCGCGGCAATGCCGGCTTTGAGCGTGGTCAGACTGGCTTGAAGTTCAGCCTTGGCCAACGCCAGCTCCTTGGTGAAGAGCGCGGGCACTTCACGGGATAACTGGCGCAACAACCCCACGACCGAAACGTCAGGTTCAGCCACGGGTATCGGTCTTGGGTCCGGGAAACCTGGATCTTCTCTGTTCATCACAGCGCTCCTTTGAAGGATGTAGAACCGGGTGTCGCATTCCCGGCGAAGTCCGAAGGGTGATCGTGCTCATTCGGCGACGCCGGCGTGATGCCGGTGGCCAGGCCAGGGTTTTGATCGGTGCGAGATGGAACGGATGATTCGTAGGGACGTTGCGCGCCAAAACCACCTGACGCAGGCATTGAGTGGCCTGCTGCAGGATCATCGGCATCGGGGAATGTCGCAGCCGGCGCGGCACCGGCCTTGAGAAAGCGCGACAGGCCAAAGCCCAGCGCAATACTGCCGGCAATGAACAATGCCGGGTTGCTTCGAGCCAGATCGGCGCCATCATGGAGCAACTGTTCGGCACTCTTTCCACGCAGATTCCCGGCCAGGCCGCTCATGGATTCAGCCATGTCCGCCAGGTAGTCGGACATGCCCAGCGTGTCTTTGTCCTGCAGTTCAGCAACGAACGATTTCGCCCCTTGGGCCAGCGCCTCCATCTGGTCGGCTGCCGTATCCCGGTATTGACCAAATTGCGCATCTGCCTGCTCTCTTGCGCCGCCCAGTGCTTCTGTTACGTTTTCCTTCAAATGTTCAAAGCCCTGTTCTGTACCTCCGTTGTGGGGTTTATCTGGCTGATTCCCGGTGGTGGTGTCTGAAGTAATCATGTCGTCCCTCGCCTTCTGAGTGAAAAAAGCGTTAACAGGGTTCGCCACGAAATACCCGCAGCCCCCCCTTATTCCAGATGACGGGCGGCGGTATGAGGGAGTTCCAACAGATTGATGAGCGATGCGCTCGGGTTGATGCCGGAGAGGGGCGAGGGAGATCAGCTAAAGAATTTCGTATACCCTAGCGCTATCTCACTGCAAACGACCGCCGACGTGAATCTACCCAAACTTAACGCCCCCGACCTTGGCAATACGCCTTCGACCTCGGAAATCATCACCCGTCATTTGCGGGATGCGATCGTCGCCGGGCATTTTGCCGAGGATGAACCGATTCGCCAGGACGACATTGCCCGCCAGTTCAATGTCAGCAAGATTCCGGTGCGCGAGGCCCTCAAGCGGCTGGAGGCCGAAGGGCTGGTGATGTTCCAGCGAAATCGCGGGGCGATGGTCACGCGCATTTCCGATGCTGAACTGGCGCAGATGTTCGAAGTGCGCATGTTGCTGGAAGACAAGGTGTTGCGCCTGGCCATTCCCAACATGACCGAACAGACCTTCGCCCGTGCCGAGAGCATCTGCCAGGAATTCATTGGCGAAGACGACGTAGGGCGCTGGGCCGAGCTCAACTGGGAGCTGCATTCCTGTCTTTACGAACCGGCGCAGCGGCCGTTTCTGGTGAGTCTGATTCGTTCGGTCAACGACAAACTGGAGCGCTACCTGCGCATGCAGATGAGCCTGTCCGCCGGCAAGGAGCGCGCCGATCACGAGCATCGCGAGATCCTTGCAGCCTGCCGTGCCAAGGATGTGGATCTGGCGGTGAAGCTGTTGGATGAGCACATTGCCGGCGTCTGCAAGACCCTCTTCGAGCACCTGCCCCACGCCCACTGAGTGCTGCGGACACTGTGCCGATTTCGTCATCGGCACCGGTTAAATCCATCAAGCCGACACCCGTCCGCACGGGCCACTCTAGCGTTCACTCAACCGAATGGACGTGGCCCTCCCATGAAAAGCATCTCCGTCATCGACTCCCACACCGGCGGCGAACCGACCCGCCTGGTGACCGCCGGATTTCCTGATCTGGGACGCGGCAGCATGGCTGAACGGCGCAAGATCCTCGCCGAACAACATGACCAATGGCGTGCTGCGTGTGTGCTGGAACCAAGGGGAAGTGATGTGCTGGTGGGTGCCCTGCTCTGCGAACCCGTAGACCCGAGCGCCTGTGCCGGAGTGATTTTCTTCAACAACAGCGGTTACCTGGGCATGTGCGGTCACGGCACTATCGGCTTGGTGGCGTCTCTGGCGCACATGGGCAAGATCGGTCCCGGTGTGCACAGCATCGAGACGCCGGTGGGCACGGTGCAAGCCACCCTGCACGACGACCATTCGGTCAGCGTACGCAATGTGCCCGCTTATCGTTATCGCAAGGATTTGGCATTGCAGGTGCCGGGGATCGGTCAGGTGATCGGCGATGTCGCCTGGGGCGGCAACTGGTTTTTCCTGATCGCCGACCACGGTCTGCGGGTGTCGGGCGACAACCTTGAGACGCTGACCGCCTATACCTACGCAGTACAACAAGCGCTGGAAACCCAGGGTATTCGCGGTGAAGACGGCGGCCTGATCGATCATGTCGAGCTGTTCGCCGATGACGATCGCGCCGATAGCCGCAACTTCGTTCTGTGCCCGGGCAAGGCCTACGACCGTTCACCGTGCGGCACTGGCACCAGCGCGAAATTGGCGTGTATGGCGGCGGATGACAAATTGCAGCCAGGGCAGATCTGGCGCCAGGCCAGTGTGATTGGCAGCGAATTCGAAGGCTCCTTCGAGTGGCAGGGTGAGCAAATCATCCCGACCATTCGTGGCCGCGCCTTCATCAGTGCCGAAGCCCGCTTGATCATTGAACAGGATGATCCGTTCGCCTGGGGCATTCGCCCATGAGCCAGGGCCGTGTGGCCGACGTGATCATCATCGGCGCCGGCATCATCGGCGCGGCGTGTGCTCAGGCGCTGGCGCGTCGCGGCTTGCAGGTGCTGGTGCTTGATGCCGGCCTGCACAACGCGACCGCCGCAGGCATGGGCCACCTGCTGGTGCTCGACGACAATCCGGCCGAACTGGCCCTGAGTGATTATTCCCTGCAACGCTGGCGCGAGCACGGGCCTGACTTGCCCGACGGCTGCGCTTACCGCAACAACGGCACACTCTGGCTGGCCGCCAACGCCGAGGAAATGGCAGTGGCCCACAGCAAATGCCTGAACCTGCAAGCCCAGGGAATCGCCTGTGAGCTGGTCGGTGCCAATGCCTTGCGCCAGCGTGAACCCGAACTGCGCGAGGGCCTTGAAGGAGGACTGCTGATCAACGGCGACGGCATTCTGTATGCGCCGGCCACGGCCAACTGGATGCTCGACACGCCGAACATCCGCCAGCGCCGGGCACGCGTCACGCAGGTGGATGGCCATCGGGTACGCCTCGATGACGGCCAATGGTTGAGTGCCGACGCGGTGGTGCTGGCGAACGGTGTTCAGGCCAATGAATTGTGCCCTGAGTTGCCCATCGAGCCGAAAAAAGGTCACTTGCTGATCACCGACCGCTACCCCGCCACCGTCACCCACACTCTGGTGGAACTGGGTTATGTCACCAGCGCCCATAACGTCAAGGGCCCGTCGGTGGCCTGCAATATTCAACCGCGTCCGACCGGGCAATTGTTCATCGGTGCCTCGCGGCAATTCGGCACGACCGACCCGCAGGTCGAAGGCTGGATGCTGGCAAAAATGCTCAAGCGTGCGGCCGGCTACATGCCGGGGTTGGCGCGACTGAATGGCATCCGCGCCTGGACCGGATTTCGTGCCGCCAGCCCCGACGGCTTGCCGCTGGTGGGCCAGCACCCACAACGCCAGGGCTTATGGCTGGCGGTCGGGCATGAAGGACTGGGGGTGACCACCGCCCCCGGCACCGCGGATTTGCTGGTCGCGCAACTGTTCAACGAAACCCCGCCACTGGCCGCGCAACCCTACCTGCCCCAGCGTTTCCTCGGAGAACCTGTGTATGCCTGAATTGATGCTCGACGGTCAGGCCCTGAGGGTCGCCGACGGTACCAGCGTTGCCGCTGCCCTGGCGTTGGGCGGCAATGGTTGCAGCCGCACCTCGGTCAGCGGACAACGGCGCGCACCGCTGTGCGGCATGGGCATTTGCCAGGAATGCCGGGTGACCATCGACGGTCGCCGGCGCCTCGCTTGCCAGACTCTCTGCCGTGACGGCATGCAAGTGGAGACACAGGCATGAACGAATACGCCGACATCTTGATCATCGGTGCCGGACCCGCCGGCATGGCCGCCGCACTGGCAGCGGCTCCCAGTGGCGCACGCATTGTCATGCTCGACGACAACCCGCTGGCGGGCGGCCAGATCTGGCGCGACGGCCCGCAAGCCAGCCTCCCCGTCCAGGCCCGTCAGCTGCGTGAGCGCGTGCAGTCCCACTCCAATATCCGCCATCATAGCGGCACTCGGGTGATCGCCAATCCCGGCCCGAAACAACTGCTGGTCGAAGACGATGATCATGGCTGGCTGATCAGCTATGACAATTTGATTTTGTGCACCGGTGCCCGCGAGTTGTTGCTGCCCTTCCCCGGCTGGACACTGCCTGGTGTGACCGGGGCCGGGGGATTGCAGGCACTGATCAAATCAGGACTGCCGGTGCGCGATGAACGCGTGGTGATTGCCGGAAGCGGCCCCCTCTTGTTGGCCAGTGCGGCTACCGCCAAAAAACACGGGGCCACAGTGCTGCGCATCGCCGAGCAAGCTTCGTTAACGTCTGTCGCCGGGTTCGCTGCGCAACTGCCGCGCTGGCCGGCAAAATGGCTGCAGTCGTTCAGTTTGTTCAACCGGCATTACCGGGCCGCCACTCATGTCATCGCCGCCCTTGGCACTGAACGACTCGAAGGCGTGCGCCTGCAACAGCAAGGCAAAATCATCGAACTGGAATGTGATCGGCTGGCCTGTGGGTTCGGCTTGATCCCGAATATCCAACTGGGTCAGGCACTGGGTTACGCCATCGAAGGACAGGCGTTGGCGGTGGATGCCTGGCAAGCCAGCAGCCGCGCCGATCATTACGCAGCAGGCGAATGCACCGGGTTCGGCGGCAGCGAACTGGCCCTGGCCGAAGGTGCGATTGCCGGGCACAGCGCCGTGGGCGAGGTTGAACAGGCGCGCCAATGGTGGCCACGCCGGGCACGCTGGCAGAGTTTCGCCAAGACACTGAACCGGGCCTTTGCCCTCGACCCRCAACTCAAGTCACTGGCCCGCCCCGACACCTTGGTCTGTCGTTGCGAAGACGTGCCCTACGCCGCACTGACCGAACACAGCGACTGGCGCGCGGCCAAGCTCGCCAGCCGTTGTGGCATGGGCGCCTGTCAGGGCCGGGTGTGCGGCGCTGCGGTTGAGCACTTGTTTGGCTGGCAACCCTCGGCGTCGCGCCCACCCTACAGCCCGGCGCGGATCGAGACGTTGATGTGCCTGGACGACACCCCGCCAGCGTGATGAAGCGTGCCCGGGGTTTCGGTCGTGCCGCCGAGCCTCTATGATCCGGGGGTCGCCCTCGGATCTCCCAGCGCTATGTTCCCCTCACTCACCACGTTCAAACCCTGCGACCTGCCGACCCTGTTATGCAACCTTCAGCCGATCGCGCCGCTGCTCGACACCTTGTCGGACGTGGTGTTTTTCATCAAGGATCGCGACGCCCGTTACGTCTTCGTCAACCAGACGCTGGCGCGGCGTTGCGGTCTGAAACACACCGAGCAATTGCTGGGGCTCACCGCCGAGAGTGTCTTTCCGGAAAACTTTGGGCCGCTGTACACCGAACAGGATCGGCGGGTGTTATCCAGCGGCCGAATGCTGGCCGACCAACTGGAACTGCACCTGTATTTCGGCAACCAGTCGATCTGGTGCCTGACCCACAAACTGGCCCTTTACGACGAACAGGGTCACATCGTTGGCCTGGCCGGCATCTCCCGGGATTTGCCAACGCCCCAGTCCACGCACCCGGCGTACCTGAAACTCGCCGCCGTCGATGCGCATATCCGCAGCCACTTCGCGCGGCCCATCAGTCTCTCTGAATTAACAGCCATTGGCGGTTATTCCGTCGCGCAACTGGAGCGTCACTGCAAACGGGTGTTCCAACTCACACCGCGACAGATGATTCACAAGGCACGCCTGGAAGAAGGTTCGCGCTTGTTATTGCACACCGACCTGCCTATCACCGACATCGCCCTGCGCTGCGGCTACACCGACCACAGTGCCTTCAGTCGGCAGTTCCGCGCGTTGACCAGTTTGTCGCCGAGTCAGTATCGCGATAATCAACGCTAGAACAGTCAACAGTGTTCCCTAAAGGGGCGCCCGCACAACCTCTGCTCCCATCTGTAACACCGACACTCACCACACCGATACGGCGTCGCACCGCTGCAACGCTTCTAATTCAAGGGATGACGGTCATTTCACCGTTCTGACTGGAAATCGGCACGTTGATTGCTATTGTTAATATCGTATACGAAATCCTCAATACGATATCCAACAGCACTTCACTCAACCGAGGCCTCTATGAAAAACCCCGCATTTGCCGTAGCCCTCAGCGCTGTTCTCAGTACCCTTTTTGTCGCCAACGCCCAAGCCGATAAGCTCGACGACATCATCGAAGCCGGCAAGCTGCGCTGCGCCGTCACCCTGGACTTCCCGCCCATGGGTTTTCGCGATGCCAGCAACAACCCGGCCGGTTTCGATGTGGATTACTGCCGCGACCTGGCGAAGATCCTCGGGGTCGAGGCTGAAGTGGTCGAGACGCCGTTCCCGGACCGCATTCCGGCGCTGGTCTCCGGGCGCGCCGACGTGATCGTCGCCTCCACCTCCGACACCCTCGAACGGGCCAAGACCGTCGGCCTCACGGTGCCCTACTTCGCTTTCCAAATGGTCGTACTGACCCGCGACGATACCGGCATCAACGGCTTCGACGACCTCAAAGGCAAACCCGTGGGCAACACCAGCGGCACCTATGAGGCCATTGCCCTGGAGAAAAATGTGAAGAATTGGGGTGCGGGTAGCTTCCGTGCCTACCAGTCGCAGAACGACACCCTGCTGGCCGTTGCCCAGGGCCACATCGACGCCACCGTGGTCACCAACACCGTCGCCGCCGCCACCCTCAAATCGGGTAAATACAAAAACCTCAAAGTCGCCGGCAACGCTCCGTACGTGATCGACTACGTGTCCCTGGGCGCCAAGCGCAACGAGTATGGCCTGCTCAATTACCTCAACCTGTTCGTCAACCAGCAGGTGCGCACCGGTCGTTACCAGGAGCTGTTCGTGAAATGGGTCGGCACCGATATCTCGCCGGCCAACCTGACCGTGCCACAGGTCTACTACTGAAATGTCCGGCATGCCTGGGTCCGTTTCTCTGACCGGTCGCAGCCTGGTCGCGGGCGCCGCTCAAGGTGCCCTGCTGTTCGCCGATGTCGGGCTGAGTTTCTGGGGCGGGGTTGACGCCAGCAGTGGTGAGGTCATTGATCGCCACCACTCGCTCAGCGGCGAATATCTGTCGGGGTGTGTGCTGGCGATTCCCAGCGGCCGCGGTTCGTGCACCGGCAGTAGCGTGTTGATGGAACTGATCAGCAACGGCCATGCACCGTCGGCACTGGTGCTGGCCGAACCGGATGAGATCCTGACCTTGGGCGTGCTGGTCGCGCAGACCATTTTTGCCCGCTCCCTGCCGGTGCTCTGCATCGGCCGGGAGGCCTTCGCGACCTTGGGTGATCACGCTTTCGCCCGGGTCGACGGTGACACGCTGAGCTTTTTCGATCACCTGCCTGACGATACCTGGCAGGCGATCGACAGACCTTGCACAGACAACCGCGCTTCCATCGAGCTCACCGAATTTGATCAGACGCTGCTCGATGGTCAGCACGGTCAAGCCGCGCAAATGGCCATGCACATTGTGCTGCGCATGGCCGAGCTGCAAGGGGCGCGAAGTCTGGTGGATGTCACCCAGGCGCACATCGATGGTTGCATCTACACGGGTCCTGCGAGCCTGCGCTTTGCCCAACAGTTGGTGCAATGGGGAGCCAAAGTGAGGGTGCCCACCACCCTCAATTCGATTTCCGTGGACCAGCGCCGCTGGCGCGAATTGGGCATCGACGCGGCTCTCGGCGAACCGGCCAGTGCTCTGGGCGATGCCTATATGGCGATGGGTTCACAACTGAGCTACACCTGCGCACCCTACCTGCTCGACACTGCGCCCAAGGCTGGCGAGCAGATTGTCTGGGCCGAATCCAATGCCGTGGTGTATGCCAACAGCGTGCTCGGCGCCCGCACCCTGAAGTACCCGGACTACCTCGACATTTGCATCGCCCTCACCGGCCGCGCCCCGCTGGTCGGCTGCCATCTGGACGCGCAACGCAAGGCCCGCTTGCAGATCGAGTTGCCGGTACTCGGTGAACTTGACGATGCCTTTTACCCGCTGCTCGGTTATCACATTGGTACCCTGGCTGGCAGCCGCGTACCGTTGGTACTGGGCCTGGAAAATCGCCAGCCGAGTCTGGACGATCTCAAAGCGTTTGGTGCCGCGTTCGCCACCACCTCGGCGGCGCCGCTGTTTCATATCGCAGGAGTTACACCGGAAGCCATCGACCCGGCACAGGTACTGGACGCAGACGTAACCATACCCGTGGAAAAAATCCGCCTGAAAGACCTGCTGAACAGTTGGCGCGAGCTCAACAGTGCCCGTGACCACCGCGTGGATGTGGTGTCGCTGGGTAACCCGCATTTTTCCCTCAGCGAATTCGCGCACTTGGCGCGGCTGTGCCGGGGTCGGCACAAACACCCGGACGTGGTACTCGCCATCACCTGCGGCCGCGCGGTGCTGGAGCAGGCGCGCGAGGCCGGGCATATCGCGGTGATCGAAGCCTTCGGCGCCACCCTGGTGACCGACACCTGCTGGTGCATGCTCGGCGAGCCGGTGATTCCACCTGCCGCCACCACGCTGATGACCAACTCGGGCAAGTACGCCCACTACGCACCCGGTCTGGTGGGTCGCAAGGTGCATTTCGCCAGTCTTGCAGAGTGTGTCGATACCGCGTGCAACGCCATCGCCAGCGGACGTCTGCCGGCCTGGCTGCAACCCGCCGCCCAACTGGAGAGCCCAGCGCATGTTTGACTACACCTTCCAATGGCGCTCAGCCCTGCGCGCCTTGCCGGACATGCTCGCCGGCGCCGTGGTCACTTTCGAGACCGCGGCACTGTCGATGATCTTCGGGGTGCTCATCGCGCTGGCCCTGACGGTCATGCGCGAAAGCAAAAACCCGCTGCTGCGCGGCATCGGCAACGGCTGGGTATCGATTGCCCGCAACACGCCGTCGCTGTTCCAGATCTACATCCTGTACTTCGGCCTCGGCTCGCTGGGCTTGCATGTCAGCTCGTGGCTGGCGCTGCTGGCCGGGATCACATTCAACAACGCGGGTTACCTGGCGGAAAACTTTCGCGGCGGGCTCAAGGCCGTGCCCCAGACCCAGGTGCGCGCCGCCCGGTCACTGGGCATGAGCGCCTTTCAGACTTACCGCATGATCGTCGTCCCGCAGCTGCTGCGCATCGTGTTCTACCCGCTGACCAACCAAATGGTCTGGGCGGTGTTGATGACCTCGCTGGGGGTAATTGTGGGGCTGAACAATGACCTGACCGGGGTGACCCAGGACTACAACGTCAAAACCTTCCGCACCTTCGAGTACTTCGCGATTGCGGCGGTGCTGTATTACGCGATTGCCAAGGCGATTGTCGCGAGCGCCCGGTTGATGGCCTGGCGGTTGTTTCGTTACTGAGGAGCTGTCCATGTTTGCCACCGGTTTTTCCTCGAATGACCTGATGTTCCTGCTCAATGGCGCCTGGGTCACGCTGCAATTGACGTTCTGGTCGATCATCCTCGGCTCCGTCGCCGGGTTGCTGTTCGGCTTGTTGCGGGCGCTGTTGCCACGGGCCAGTTTGCCGCTGGCCTGGGTGCTGGACGTGTTTCGCAGCGTGCCGTTGTTGATCCAGTTCGTGCTGTTCAACTCACTCAAAAGCATCGTCGGCCTGAACATCAGTGCCTTCAGCGTCGGCTGCATCGTGCTTGGCGTGTACACCGCCGCGTACTTCACCGAGATCGTGCGCGGCGGCGTGCTGGCAGTGCCTTTCACGGTACGCCGGGCCAGTCGTTCACTGGGCCTGAGTTTCTTGCAGGACCTGCGCTGGATCGTCCTGCCGATGGCCACGCGAGTCGCCTTCCCCGGCTGGCTGAACCTGGTGCTCGGGGTGATGAAAGACACCGCGCTGGTGATGTGGATCGGCATCGTCGAACTGCTGCGCGCTTCGCAAACCATCGTCACCCGCATCCAGGAACCGTTGCTGGTGCTGTGCATCGCGGGCCTTATCTACTACGTCATGAGCCTGGTGGTTGCACGCCTCGGCGCTCGTCTGGAAAGAAGGTGGCAGGAAAATGATTGAGATCGATAACGTACACAAATCCTTCGGCAACCTCGAAGTGGTCAAGGGCGTGAACCTGACCGTGAACAAGGGTGAGGTGGTGTCGATTATCGGCGGCTCCGGCTCCGGCAAATCCACCCTGCTGATGTGCATCAACGGCCTGGAGCCGATCCAGAAAGGCAACATCCGCGTGGACGGGGTCGAGGTTCATCACAGCACCACCGACCTCAATCGTCTGCGCCAGAAGATCGGCATTGTGTTCCAGCAATGGAACGCCTTTCCGCACCTGACGGTCCTGGAAAACGTCATGCTCGCGCCGCGCAAAGTGTTGGGCAAAAGCAAGGCCGAAGCCGAGGAACTGGCGGTGCAACAACTGACCCACGTCGGTTTGGGCGACAAGCTCAAGACCTTCCCCGGCAAGCTGTCCGGCGGTCAACAGCAACGCATGGCCATCGCCCGAGCGCTGGCGATGTCGCCGGACTACATGCTGTTTGACGAAGCCACTTCCGCCCTCGACCCGCAACTGGTGGGCGAGGTGCTGGACACCATGCGCATGCTCGCCGAAGACGGCATGACCATGGTGCTGGTGACCCACGAAATCCGCTTCGCCCGCGATGTGTCCGACCGGGTGGCGTTCTTTCGCAATGGGTTGGTGCATGAGATTGGGTCACCGGATCAGGTGATTGGCAATCCTGTGCATGCGGAGACGGCGGCGTTTTTGAAATCGGTGAAATGACAAATGGCCCCTTCGCGAGCAAGCCCGCTCCCACATTTGACCGAGTTCCTCCAGAACAAATGCGATTGAATGTGGGAGCGGGCTTGCTCGCGAAGAGGCACGCACAGGCAAAACAAGGAATAAACCATGCGCTCATCAAAAGTAATCCACGTCGTCAGCTGCCACGCCGAAGGTGAAGTCGGTGACGTGATCGTTGGCGGCGTCGCCCCACCACCCGGCGCCACCGTGTGGGAACAATCACGCTGGATTGCCAAGGACGAAACCCTGCGCAACTTTGTGCTCAACGAACCTCGTGGCGGCGTGTTTCGCCATGTCAACCTGCTGGTACCGGCCAAGGACCCGCGGGCTCAAATGGCCTGGATCATCATGGAGCCGGCGGACACGCCGCCAATGTCCGGTTCCAACTCACTGTGCGTGGCCACCGTGTTGCTCGACAGCGGCATCCTGCCGATGACCGAACCACAAACCCGAATGGTGCTGGAGGCCCCCGGTGGACTGATCGAGGTGGTTGCCGATTGCCGTGACGGCAAAGTCGAACGGGTCGAAATCAAGAACGTCCCGTCCTTCGCCGATCGCCTCGACGCCTGGATCGAAGTCGAAGGTCTGGGCTCGCTCAAGGTGGATACCGCCTATGGCGGCGACAGTTTCGTGATCGCCGACGCCAAGGGGCTGGGCTTTTCAATCAGCCCGGACGAGGCCGCCGATCTGGTGGCGGTTGGGCTGAAAATCACCCGAGCCGCCAACGAGCAATTGGGCTTCGTTCATCCGCTGAACCCCGAGTGGTCGCACATCTCCTTCTGCCAGATCGCGGCGCCCATCGTCCATGAGAACGGCATTGCCACTGGCGCCAACGCGGTGGTGATTCAACCCGGCAAAATCGACCGTTCACCCACCGGCACCGGCTGCTCGGCGCGCATGGCGGTGTTGCAGGCCAAGGGCTTGATGCAGGTGGGTGAGCGTTTTATCGGTCGCTCGATCATCGGTTCCGAGTTCCACTGCCGCATTGACTCAATGACCGAAGTGGCCGGCCGCCCCGCCATCTACCCGTGCATTTCCGGGCGGGCCTGGATCACCGGCACCCACCAATTGCTGCTCGATCCGAGCGATCCATGGCCACAGGGCTATCGCCTGTCCGACACCTGGCCCGGTGCTTGAGCGCTGAAACCCTGAACACCCAGACCAACGGCTACCAAAACCCCTGAAAAAACCGAAAAAGCACTGGCCGAATCTTTTCATTTTAAATATCGTATACGAAATACATTTTACGATCCGGAGGCAACAAATGAGCAAACGTATTAACTGGAGTGGCGTCTTCCCTGCCGTGACCACCCAATTCAACGATGACTTCACCATCAACCTGGATAAAACCCACCAGGTGATTTCCAACGTTATCCGCGATGGTGTCTCGGGCCTTGTGGTGTGCGGTTCGGTCGGTGAAAACACCTCGCTGACCGCTGAAGAAAAAATCGCAGTCACCGAAGTCGCCGTCGATGCTTCTCGCGGCCGGGTGCCGGTGATTTGTGGCGTGGCCGAATTCACCAGTGTGCAAGCGGCCAAGGTGGCCAACGCCGTGCGCAAGGTTGGCGTCGATGGCGTGATGCTGATGCCGGCGCTGGTCTACAGCTCGAAGCCTTTTGAAACCGCCGAGCACTATCGTTACGTTGCCAAGCATGCCGACGTGCCGTTGATGGTCTACAACAACCCGCCGATCTACAAAAACGACGTCACCCCGGACATCCTGATTTCCCTGGCCGACTGCGACAACGTGGTGTGCTTCAAGGACTCCTCCGGCGATACCCGCCGTTTCATCGATGTGCGCAACGAAGTCGGCGACCGCTTCGTGCTGTTCGCCGGTCTGGATGACGTGGTGCTGGAAAGCATCGCCGTCGGCGCCGAAGGCTGGGTCTCGGGCATGTCCAACGTGTTCCCGAAAGAAGGCGAAACCATTTTCCGCCTGGCCAAGGCTGGGCGTTTCGCCGAAGCCATGCCGATCTACGAATGGCTGATGCCAATCCTGCACCTGGATGCCCGTGCCGACCTGGTGCAGTGCATCAAGCTGTGTGAAGCCATTGCCGGTCGCGGCAGCGCGCTGACCCGTCCACCACGCCTGGCCTTGCCGGACGCGGATCGGCTGTTCGTCGAACAGATCATGGCCAAAGCCTTGGCGAACCGTCCGCAACTGCCGGACGTCGGTCTCTGAGTGATTGCCGGGCGGGCCTTTGCGGCCTGCCCCGGCTGCCTGTTTTTGCGCCCTTACAGGAAACGTCAGCATGCCCAACCTTCAAGACACTCAACGCGCAACCACCCCCTCCGGACTCAAACGTGTCGTGGCCGCCGCCATGGCCGGTACTGTCGCGGAGTGGTATGAATTTTTCCTCTACGGTACGGCCTCGGCATTAGTTTTCGGCCAACTGTTCTTTCGCCAGACCGACAGCCCCGTCGACGGCATCATCGCCGCATTTGCGCTGTACGCCGTGGGCTTTCTTGCCCGCCCATTGGGTGGCCTGGTATTCGGTCACTACGGTGACAAATTCGGCCGCAAGCGCCTGCTGCAATTGAGCCTGGTGGTGGTCGGCATCACCACGTTCCTGATGGGTTGCCTGCCCGGCTTCGACCAGATCGGCTACGCGGCGCCGGTGTTGCTGGTGCTGTTGCGGCTGATCCAGGGTTTCGCCTTTGGCGGTGAATGGGGTGGCGCGATTCTGCTGGTCTCTGAACACTGCCCGGATAATCGGCGTGGCTTCTGGGCCAGTTGGCCGCAAGCCGGTGTGCCGGCCGGGAATCTGGTGGCGACGGTGGCCCTGCTGCTGTTGTCATCGAACCTGTCGGAACAGGACTTCCTCGCCTGGGGCTGGCGCGTGGCGTTCTGGTTCTCGGCGGTGGTGGTGTTGATCGGCTACTGGATTCGCACCAGTGTCGATGACGCACCGATTTTCAAGGAAGCCCAGGCGCGTCAGGCACACACCAAGCAGCAGCAACTGGGCGTGGTCGAAGTGTTGCGTCATCACTGGCGTTCGGTGCTGGTGGGCATCGGCGCGCGCTTTGCAGAAAACATTCTCTACTACACCGTGGTGACGTTCTCGATTACCTACCTGAAGCTGGTGGTGCACAAGGACACCTCAGAGATTCTGTTGCTGATGTTCGGTGCTCACTTGCTGCACTTCTTCATGATCCCGCTGATGGGTTACCTGTCCGATCTGGTCGGGCGCAAACCGGTCTACCTGGTTGGCGCGGTGCTCACCGCCTTTTGGGGGTTCGTCGGCTTCCCGTTGATGGACACCGGCAACAACTGGCTGATCATGGCGGCCATCACCCTGGGCCTGGCCATTGAATCGATGACCTATGCACCGTATTCGGCGCTGATGGCCGAGATGTTCCCGACTCACGTGCGCTACACCGCCCTCTCGCTGTGCTACCAGGTGGCGCCGATTTTCGCCGGTTCCCTGGCACCGCTGATCGCGATCACGCTGCTCAACAAATACCACAGCTCAACGCCCATCGCCTGGTACCTGGTCGGTGCCTCGCTGATCTCCGTCGTTGCCGTCGGGCTGACCCGGGAAACCCGCGGCAAGTCGCTGCACGCGGTAGATGCCGAGTCCGCCGCGCGTATCGCCGCACTGGACACCGCCGTTCCCGCGACCCCGCGTCGAGGCGATTCGTTGGCGTGAAACCAAAACCTGCAGGAGCGAGGCTTGCCCGCGATGGCGGTGTGTCATTCGAGATTGAGGGTGAAGGACACACCGTCATCGCGGGCAAGCCTCGCTCCCACAGGGGATGTATTACCTTTTGCCCGACAGGAATTTTTCATGCCCCAGATCCTCGGCCACAACTACATCGGCGGCACACGCAGTGCTGCCGGCAGCATCGCACTGCAAAGCCATGACGCCAGCACCGGCGAGGCGCTGCCCTTCTCTTTCATTCAAGCCAGAGAGGAAGAAGTACACGCCGCTGCCCAGGCCGCTGCCGCTGCATTTGCGACCTTTCGCAACATGCCAGCGGCACGCCGTGCGGATTTTTTAGAAGCCATCGCCGCACAACTGGATGCCTTGGATAACGAATTCGTCGCTCTGGTCACCCGCGAAACCGCACTGCCGAACGCACGAATACAGGGTGAACGCGCCCGCACTAGCGGCCAGATGCGCCTGTTCGCCCAGGTCCTGCGTCGCGGTGACTTTTACGGTGCACGCATCGACCGCGCGTTGCCCGAACGCCAACCGCTTCCCCGCAGCGACCTGCGTCAGTACCGGATCGGCGTCGGCCCCGTGGCGGTGTTCGGCGCCAGCAACTTCCCGCTGGCGTTCTCCACGGCCGGCGGCGACACCGCTGCGGCCCTGGCCGCCGGTTGCCCGGTGGTGTTCAAGGCCCACAGCGGACACATGGCGACCGCCGAACAGGTGGCCGATGCAATCATTCGCGCCGCCGAGCAGACCGGCATGCCCAAGGGTGTGTTCAACATGATCTACGGGGCGGGCGTGGGTGAAGCCTTGGTCAAGCATCCAGCGATCCAGGCCGTCGGTTTCACCGGCTCGCTCAAAGGTGGCCGGGCGCTGTGCGACATGGCGGCGGCACGACCGCAACCGATACCTGTGTTCGCCGAAATGAGCAGCATCAATCCGGTCGTGGTATTGCCCGAAGCCCTTCACGTTCGCGGCGAGAAAATTGCCAGCGAACTGGCCGCCTCTGTCGTGCTCGGCTGCGGCCAGTTCTGCACCAACCCGGGTTTGGTCATCGGCCTGCGCTCGGCACAATTCAGTGCCTTCACCGAGTCCCTCACTGTGCTGCTGGCTGAACAACCAGCGCAAACCATGCTCAACGCCGGCACCCTCGTCAGTTACGAAAAAGGTGTGCAGGCCTTGCTCGACCACCCCGGCGTGACCCACCTGACCGGGCAGCGCCAACACGGCAATCAGGCACACGCCCATCTGTTCAAGGCCGACGTCAGTCTGCTGCTCGAAGGTGATCCCTTGCTACAGGAAGAAGTGTTCGGCCCGACCACCCTCATTGTCGAAGTGGCCGACAAGGCCGAACTGCGCCACGCTCTGAACAGTCTGCACGGTCAACTCACCGCGACCCTGATTGGCGAACCCCAGGAGCTGCATGAACACGCAGAGCTACTGGCCCTGCTGGAACAAAAGGTCGGTCGGGTGCTGTTCAATGGCTACCCCACCGGCGTCGAGGTGTGCGATGCGATGGTGCATGGCGGCCCCTACCCGGCCACCTCCGATGCCCGTGGCACCTCGGTCGGCAGCCTGGCCATCGACCGTTTCCTGCGCCCGGTGTGCTACCAGAACTGCCCGGACGCGCTGTTGCCCGACCCGTTGAAAAACGCCAATCCACTGGGCATTGCCCGGTTGGTCGACGGCAACAGCCACCGCAACCCAATCTAAAAAACACGCAAAGCCCTGTAGGAGTGAGCCTGCTCGCGATGGCGGAATGTCAGCCAACAGAGATGTTGAATGTACCGGCCCCTTCGCGAGCAATCCCGCTCCCACACTGAGTCGTTGCCGGACACTGCATTTGTGTACGACTTCGATTAACTGTGGGAGCGGGCTTGCTCGCGAAGGCGGCAGTACATTTAGCATTGATGCCGCCAGACACTCCGCATTCTCGAGCAAGCCCGCTCCCACAAGTACTGTGTCAGGCCAGCAGCGCCTTGAGATCGTTGTACAACGCCTCGGGAATCTGCACCCCTTCCACAAGACTGCGCGCCCGCGCTTCATATCGGCGTTGGGACGGCAAGCGTGCGCCCTGCCCTTCGATCCCCTGAAACAACGCTTCCGCCCTGGCCAGATGCACCTCAGTCGAATCCCCCAAAAAGCGTCGTGGATCAAGGGCAATGATCAATTCACCATGGTACGGCGACGACTTGCTGCCAGCGTCGTAAGCCAGTGACTCGGCGCTGGTGAGGTCACCGATCAACGGCCCGGCAATCAACTCCACCATGGCCGCCAGCGCCGAGCCCTTGTGCCCGCCGAACGTCAGCATCGCGCCGCTGTCGAGTACGACGTTGGCATCGGTGCTGGGCTGCCCTTGCGCATCCACGCCCCAGCCCTCGGGGATCGCTTTGCCGGCACGCCGGTGCAGTTCGATGTCGCCACGGGCAATGGCGCTGGTGGCGAAGTCAAACACAAAAGGATCACGTCCCTGACGCGGCCAGCCAAATGCAATGGGGTTGGTGCCGAACACCGGCAAGCACCCACCGGCCGGGGCCACCCAGGCATGACTCGGATTACACGCCAGCGCCACCAGGCCGGCAGCGGTCAACTGCTCGATCTCCACCCACAGCGCCGAGAAATGCACGCAGTGATTGATCGCCAACGCCGCAATCCCGTTGGCCCGGGTTTTCTCCGTCAACAGCGGCAAACCCGCCTGAAACGCCAGCTGCGAAAAACCACCGCCAGCGTCCACCCGCACAATCGACGGAGCCTGGTTGATCACCTGGGGTTCAGCCGTGGCCGACACTTTGCCGGCCCGCAGGGAATTGACGCACCCCAGAATCCGGTACAAGCCGTGAGAGGCACAGCCGTCACGCTCGCCGGCGATCACCGTCGCCGCCACCGCACCCGCATGGGCCCGATTAAAACCGTTGTGCAACAGGATCGATTCGGCCAGCGCATGGGCTTCGATCAGGGTCAGTCGGATCATGGTCATCTCCTTGGACAGACCGGTCAGGGTGGTCTATTCGCGGCGATGCCGCTTGATGGGTTTGCACGGAGGGAGTGACGAAATCAGCACAGGTTCTTCATCGGAGACCCGCGACAGTGCAATGGCGATCAATGCACTGTCGCCCCTCTCGGTCAGGCCTTCGTGCTTCGTGCAACCGGCACAGTCAGCGCAGACTTGCGGGCCAGCAGATAATAAAGAGCACCCGGCACCACCAACCCGACGATCCAGGAAATATCCACGCCGCCGAGCTGCGCGACCATCGGCCCGGAGTAGAAGTGCGTATCGACAAAAGGCAGCTGGATCAACACGCCGCTGACATACACGCTGATCCCCAACACGTTCCAGCGACCGTAACGCCCCGCCGGGTCGGACAAGGCCGGGATGTCATAACGCTCCTTGTTGATGAAGTAGTAATCCACCAGGTTGATCGCGCTCCACGGGGTGAAGAACGTCAGTAAAAACAGAATGAAGTACTTGAACGAGTTCAGGAACGAGTATTGACCGAGCAGTGCGAGCGTGGTCGATGCCGCGACGATCAGCAGCACGAACAACATGCGCTGGCGGGCGGTGATTTCCAGGCGACTGCGGAAGCCGCTGATAATGGTGGCCACGCACATGAAGCTGCCATAGGCGTTAAGTGTGGACACCGTGACCTTGCCGAACACCACGCTCAGGTACAGCAGCGACGCCATCACCCCGGTACTGCCCAGGCCAACAATGGTCGCCACTTCGTGACCGCGAAAGTTGGCGCCGGCCAATGCCGCAGCGAATACACCCAGGACCATGGACGCCTGAGCGCCGAGCACGGTCCCCAGGCCAACGGCGGTGAAGGTTTTCCACGACGAGGTTTTGCTCGGCAAGTAACGCGAATAGTCGGCCACATACGGGCCAAACGCGATCTGCCAGGACGCCGACAGCGACACCGCCAGCAGGAACGTGCTCCACCCAAAGTGGCGGTTTTGCAGGAGCAGGCCGATGTCGTAGAGGGTCATCAAGCGGGTAAACAGGTAAGCGAAGGCGATAATGCCCAGCACGCTGGCCACACGCCCCACCAAGTGAATCACCCGATAGCCGAAGATCGTCAGGAACGCGATACACGCGGCAAAAATCAGGATACCGGTGCTGTCGCTGACGCTGATCAACTGGGCAATCGCCTGCCCTGACAATACCGCGCCGGTGGCGCTGAAACCGAGGTACATCAGGCACACCAGGACAATCGGGATCGCCGCGCCGTAGACCCCGAACTGCACACGACTGGAGATCATCTGCGGCAGACCCAGTTTCGGTCCCTGTGCAGCGTGTAAGGCGACGACGGCACCGCCGAGCAACTGACCGATTAACAAGCCGATCAATGACCAGAACACATCACCACCCAACACCACGGCCAGCGCCCCGGTAACGATCGCGGTGATTTGCAGGTTGGCACCCAGCCACAGGGTGAACTGACTGTAGAGGCTGCCATGACGCTCGGCCTCGGGGATGTAATCGATCGAACGTGTTTCGATCAGGGGACTTCGTTGTTGATTGTCTCGGAGCTGGGTCATTATTTTTTTCTCTTCCAAGGTAGAACGAATTCACGCAATTCAAGGTGGGCATGGGTAATGCCGATCAGTTAAGCCCTAACGCGATCCGTAGCAGCTGGCGAAGCCTGCGTCCGGCTGCGCAGCAGTCGTGAAATCAGTCGATGCGGTGTTTCAGGTAGACCGCAAATTCAGGTTTTACGACTGCTGCGCAGCCGGACGCAGGCTTCGCCAGCTGCTACAGAAATTGCGTTACAGCAGAAATTGCTTAACTGATCGGCATTAGTGGGCATGGGGTTATTTCTGTTGTTCGGCCATGGCCACTTGTCCCACGAACGGCGCCTTGGCCCACACGACTTTGCCGCCGACCACTGTCATCAGCACAGCGTTGCGAGCCAGCTCCTCTTCGGGCACCTGCATGAAGTTTTTATCCAGCACAATCAGGTCCGCAAACTTGCCAACCTCGACCGAACCGACGACGTTCTCCAGTTTCAATTGCTCGGCGGCGTTGAGGGTGATGGTGCGCAGCACGTCGGCACGGGACAGCGCAGGGTCGGCATTCAATCGACCGGCGTACTTGGGGCCATAGCTGTGCGGGTTCAGCGGATCGCCTGAGCGGGTGACACCGATCTTCAGCGCCAGGAACTCGTCGAGCGGGTCCACCGGCCAGTCGCTGCCATACGCCACGCGCCCGCCAGCGCGGGCGATGCTGCCCGAGGGTTCCATGCGCGCAAATCGCGCAGGCCCGAGGTGATCGCTGGTGCCGTCGACCGTTGAAGGCGCTTGCTGAGCCCATTGGAAGGACATGTTGGCGGTCACGTCGAGGGCCTTGAAGCGCCCATAGTCGGCGGGGTCCACAGACTCGTTGTGGGTGATGGCCGGGCGAAAGCCGGTGCCGGGCAGTTGCTGACGCACGTATTCGATGCCGTCGAGGGAGTCACGCACGGCGCGGTCCCCGGTGGCGTGCAGGTGCGGGTCGAGGCCGGCTTGTACCGCTTGCAACAGCAGCGGCTTAAGCACTTGCGGCGGGAAATACAGTTCACCGACGTTTTTACCCGACGCCCATTTTGGCGTCTTATCGGTGCCGGCATTGTGCAGGTACGGCGTCAACATCGCGCCGGTGTCCGCTGGCGCATTGATGATGCCGTCCATGAACAATTTGACGTGACGCATGCTCACACCCGGCGCGACTTTGGTTTCGCCCTGGTCGTAGATCGCGGCCATTGCCTTGGCCTCGGCGATGGTTTTCGCCGGGTCGGCTGACGCAGCAGCAGGGTCCAGTTTGATCGCCAGCAAGGCCCGCGCAGTCAGCTCACCCGACTGCTGCAAAGTGGTGAAGGCCTTGCCATTTTCCGGCCCCGACAACGCATCGAAGAAACTGGTGATGCCTTGCTGACGCATGGCGTCGAGCGCCGCGCGGGTCTGGTTGAGCTTTTCGGCGTCAGTGGCTGCGGGCACCACGACGGCCATGGCATCGGCCGCGCCGTCTTCGCAGATGCCGGTGAGGTTGCCGGCACTGTCGCGCACGTATTTGCCATCACTCGGGTTGGCCGTGTGCTTGTTGATGCCGGCAACCGCCAGGCCGCGAGAGTTGGTCAGCACGGTATGAAAATCGGTGGAGCGCACCTGAATCGGCCGCTGGGTCTTGAGTGCGTCCAGCGTCGATTTATCCGGGTCGCCGTCGAGTCCGTCCATGCCCATCCGGTCCCAGCTGCCCACTTCGAGCCAAACATCCGGCCCTTTATCCTTGTCGGCATCCAGGCACGCCTGAATGGTTTCCTGGAACACCTTGCGGGTCATGGTCTGGTATTTCAGGTCGCACAAAGTCATGGCGCGGCCGCCATCGCCCGGGTGCATGTGCGCATCGATGAAGCCCGGCATCAGCATGCGTCCCGCCAGATCAATCAATTGCGTTTGCTTACCGATGTACGAAGCAACCCCTTCGTCATTGCCGACATAGACAATCTTCCCACCCGTGACGGCAATCGCCTGCTGCACCGAGTTCTGGCCATCGACGGTGTAGACATAGCCGTTGCGCATGACCATGTCTGCTGGCGTCGAAACCTGGGTCTGGCACCCCACCAGCGCCAGACCGGAAAATGCCGTGGTTGCCGCAATGGCGACAAAAAGCCTGGAAAATTTCAACTGCCTCACCTCTGTTTTTATAGTTTTGGAAGAGGCCCGAACAGCCTGCGCGCAAGCCCCTGATATGCAAGGCATACCCTATAGCGCGCGGCCGCTGGATGGACCTCCACAAATGAGGAGGGGTCAGTCAATGAGTGGGCGTCACTGTGATTCGCGGCGGGTTGCCTGCGCAGACAAAACAGAACCCAGTTCGACCTTGCTCTTCACCCCAAGCTGCAAGTAGCAGTTGCGCAGATAAGTGCGCACGGTCGCGGGGCTCAAGGCGAGGATTTTCGCGATCTCTTTGTACGAGTGCCCGGCAGCAAACAGCATCGCCGCCGTCCGTTCCCGTGGCGCCAGCACGGCACCGCGCGACTGGGTTTCGAGGGACAGAATGACGTGCCGGGCATTCGGGCTGAGGGTCAGCGCACAACGGCCCAAACGCATGACGCTCGGCGCTTTTGCCAGTTGCGCGATCACCTGCGCTGGCAGCATCGAACCGACCCACCCCGGCACTTCGCGCTGGATGGCTGCGCATAAACTGGCGCCCACGTACAGCAACGTGCCGTCCATGCGCGCGACCCCGAAGTCGCTGGCGCCGTTACCGGTGTCGAATCGGATCATGTCTTGCACCTGGAACCGCCATAGCTGCAACAGGTGATCACAGAACGCCGAAAACAACGCAGCCTCACTGTCGTTGAATGCCGGTGCCTGTTCGCCGCGATAGAGGCAGACAAAGAACATCAGCCCGCTTTCAGGCAACTCGAAGGTGATACACATCGGGTGGTAGAGGTCGTGACGGCGAGCGAAGGCGTCGACCTCTTCATGGGGATCGGTGAAGCCGCTGTCACGCACCACTGCGCCGGGTTGGCTCAAGGTGTCATGGGAGAACTTGTCGCTGCCCGCGCTCTTGTGCCATTCGGCGGCAAACGACTCGGGCAGATCAATGCGCCCGTGCATCCAGCTTTTCGGCGCCGCATGGGCGTCTGACGTGGACATCTCGCCCCACCATGCCGACGCGAATGGCACCAGTGGGCGGAAGGCTTGCAGACCGTCTTCGATGAATTGCGAGGCACCGCGTTCGCGAGCCAGTCGCCCGAGGTGCAACACGCATTGATTGAATGCCTTGAGCGTCGCCATCGACGGTGCGCCGCCGAATTGATCCCCATCCTCCATCTTTTGAATCCTGTTGGCTGCGTGGCATTTTTTTCGACCATGCCATAGGCGCAGTGACGACGTCCAGAAGCGCTTCGAAACGCCCACTTCCAGGCCGGTTTATCAAGTATCAAGCAGCAAAACTTGCACAAATCGACAGTAGGCTAAGCTAAGGATCAGCTTATTGCGCACGATGCTCGCTCCGGCAGGGTTTGGGTTTTTCTGAAGAGCGTCTGCAACAGCTATTTCAGACTGGCCCACACTTTCACGCAGGACTGACGTGATGACCGAGCCCCTCCTCAGCTTTGATGAACTGAAGCGTGCCGCCGTGTCCGGCGAAATCGATACCGTACTGGTCTGCATGGTCGACATGCAGGGACGCCTGGTCGGCAAGCGATTCCAGGTCGAGTTTTTTATCGACAGCGGCCATGAAGAAACCCACTGCTGCAACTACCTGCTGGCCGACGACATCGACATGGAACCCGTACCGGGTTACGCCGCTGCCAGTTGGAGCAAAGGCTATGGCGACTTTGTCCTCAAGCCCGATATGTCCACCCTGCGCCGTGTGCCGTGGTTGGAATGCACAGCGCTGGTGCTCTGCGATGTGCTCGATCACCACCATCGCCGCGACTTGCCGCACAGCCCACGGGCGATCCTGAAAAAACAGATCGAACGCCTGCGCGAGCGTGGCTACACCGGCATGTTCGCTTCGGAGCTTGAGTTCTACCTGTTCGATGAGAGCTACGAGGCCATCCACGAGCGCAACTACAGCAAGCCAAAAACCGCCGGCCACTACATCGAGGATTACAACATCCTGCAGACCACCCGCGAAGAGCCGGTGCTGCGGGCAATTCGCAAGCATCTGCAGGCCAGCGGCATTCCCGTGGAAAACTCCAAGGGTGAATGGGGCCCCGGCCAGGAAGAAATCAACATCCGCTACGCCGATGCCCTGACCATGGCCGACCACCACGTCATCATCAAACACGCCTGCAAAGAGATCGCGCAACTGCAAGGCAAAGCGATCACGTTCATGGCCAAGTGGCGCTATGACGCCGCCGGGTCCAGCAGCCACATCCACAATTCGCTGTGGGACAAGAACGGCAAGAAGCCGCTGTTCTTCGACGCCAAGGCAGAATTCGGCATGTCGACATTGATGCGCGCCTGGGTCGCCGGGCAGCTCAAGTACGCCAACGACATTACCTGTTTTCTCGCGCCTTACATCAACTCGTACAAGCGCTTTCAGGCCGGCACGTTTGCGCCGACGCGGGCGGTGTGGAGCCGGGACAACCGCACCGCAGGCTTCCGCTTGTGCGCAGAAGACAGCAAATCCATCCGCATCGAATGCCGCATCGGCGGCGCCGACCTCAACCCGTATCTGGCCTTTGCGGCCCTGATCGCGGCGGGCCTGGCCGGGATCGACGAGAAGCTCACGCTCGCGCCGCCCTTTGAAGGCGACGCCTACCTCGACGAACACTTGCCGGAAGTCTCCAAGACCTTGCGCGAAGCCTGCGCCGCGCTCCAGACCTCGAGCATGTTGCGCGAAGCATTCGGGGATGAAGTGATCGATCACTACGTGCACACCGCCGAATGGGAACAGAAAGAGTACGACCGGCGGGTCACTGACTGGGAATTGCAGCGCGGCTTTGAACGCTATTGAGGTCACCATGACGGCAATCATTCAACTCATTTCCCCGGTCGATGGCCGGGTTTACGCTGAACGTCGCTACGCCGATCCAGCGCAAATCGAGCAATCGCTGGACGCAGCTGCCACCGCCCAGACGCAATGGAAACGCCGGCCACTGAGCGAACGCGCGGCTTTTTGCAGTGCGGTGGTGGACGCGATGCTGGCGATGAAAACTGACATCGTGCGGGAACTGGCCTGGCAAATGGGTCGCCCGGTACGGTTTGGTGCGGGCGAATTGCGCGGTTTTGAAGAGCGTGCGCGGCACATGATAGCCATTGCGCCTGAAGCGCTGGCAGCGATTGAGCCGACACCGGTCGCCGGTTTCCGCCGGCACATCCAGCGTGATCCAATGGGGACAGTGCTGGTCATCGCGCCATGGAATTATCCGTACCTGACCGCCGTAAATACGATCATTCCGGCGTTGATGGCTGGCAACAGCGTCATCCTCAAACACGCATCGCAAACGCTGCTGGTCGGCGAGCGGTTCTCCGAGGCCATGGCCCGCGCGAACCTCCCCGAGGGGCTGTTCCATAACCTGCTGCTCGATCACAGCCAGACCGCCGCGATCATTGGCTCGGGACGTGTTCATCAGGTGAATTTCACCGGCTCCGTCGGCGCCGGCAAGGCCATGGAAACCGCCGCCACCGGGCGCTTTCTTGGTGTAGGCCTGGAACTCGGCGGCAAAGACCCGGCCTACGTAAGGGCAGACGCCAATCTCGACCATGCGGTAGAAAATCTGGTGGACGGTAGCTTCTTCAATTCCGGGCAGAGCTGCTGCGCCATCGAGCGCATTTATGTCAATAAGCAAATCTACCCAGCCTTCATCGAACGCTTCGCCGCCCTGACCCGCCAATACGTGCTCGGCAACCCGCTGGACGAAGCCACCACGCTCGGCCCCTTGGTCACCCCGGCCGCCGCTGATTTCGTACGCGGCCAAATCGCCGAAGCGCTGGCCCAAGGTGCCAAGGCACTGATCGACCCGCAGGCGTTCCCCGCTGATGTACCGGGCAGCGCCTACCTCGCGCCGCAAGTCCTGGTCGACGTCACCCACCAAATGTCAGTCATGCGCGAGGAAAGCTTTGGCCCCGTGGTCGGCATCATGCCGGTGGAAGACGATGACGTAGCCCTCGCCTTGATGAATGACAGCGAGTTCGGGCTCAGCGCCTCCATCTGGACCCAAGACCTGGCCGCCGCTGAACGCCTGGGCAATGACATCGACACAGGCACTGTATTCATGAACCGCTGCGATTACCTCGACCCGGCACTGGCCTGGACCGGGGTGAAGAACAGCGGGCGCGGCGTCACCCTGTCACGTCTCGGTTATGAACACCTGACCCGCGCCAAATCCTTCCATTTGCGCCACGAGATCTGAGCCATGAGCCTGACCGCGAACTGGAATTACCCCACAAGCATCCGCTTTGGTGTGGGCCGCATCGCCGAACTCGCCGACATCTGCCGCAGCCAGGGCATCGAGCGCCCGCTGCTGGTCACCGACAGTGGCCTGGCGCGTGCGCCGATGACCATCGCCACCCTGGAAGCCTTGGGTGCCGCCGGCCTCGGCGTCACCCTGTTCTGCGACCTCAAGCCCAACCCGGTCGAAGCCAACCTGGCCGGTGGCCTCGACGCCTGGCGCGCCGGCAACCACGATGGCGTGATCGCCTTCGGTGGCGGTAGCGGCCTGGACATGGGCAAGCTCATCGCCTTCATGAGCGGCCAAACCCGCCCGGTGTGGGATTTCGAAGACATCGGCGACTACTGGACCCGCGCCGACGAAAGCCGCATCGCCCCGGTCATTGCCGTGCCGACCACTGCAGGCACGGGCTCGGAAGTGGGCCGAGCCGCGGTGATCATCGACGAGGCCACCCACACCAAACGCATCATCTTTCACCCGAAAATGATGCCGCGCGTGGTCATCAGCGACCCGGCCCTGAGCGTCGGCATGCCGGCCAAAGTCACCGCCGGCACCGGCATGGACGCCTTGGCCCATTGCTTGGAAGCCTACTGTGCCCCCGGCTTTCATCCGTTGGCCGACGGCATCGCCGTGGAAGGCATGCGCCTGGTAGCCAACGCCCTGGTGCGCGCCGTGCACACGCCATCCGACCTTGATGCTCGCGCGCACATGCTCGCGGCGGCGGCGATGGGCGCCACCGCGTTCCAGAAAGGCCTTGGCGGGATGCATGCCCTTTCCCATCCGGTGGGCGCGCTGTACGACACCCATCACGGCATGACCAACGCGACCTTCATGCCCTACGTCCTGAAATTCAATCGCCCGGCCATCGAAGAACGCATTACGCGCCTGGCTGCGTATTTGCGCTTGCCCACCCCCGGCTTCGACAGTTTCCTGGCCTTCATCCTCAAGCTGCGCAAAGACATCGGCGTGCCGCACACACTGGTGCAGTTGGGGGTGGATGACACACAGGCCGACCTGATCGCGGACATGGCCGTTGTCGACCCTTCTGCCGGCGGCAATCCGCTGCCATTGACCAAGGCCGGTGCAGCAGAGATTTTCGACGCGGCGTTTCACGGCCGCCTGTAGAGCAATTGACTGCCTGTGCTCAGCGCACGGGCAGGTTGTATCGGTTGGAGACAGGAGCAGTACGACAAGGGGTTGAAAGCCAGCCCGTCCGGCCTTCCGGATGGATGCGTATCAAAACCTGATGGGGCACACACAACATGAATCCAGCAAGCCAGCCCGGCGCAGACGCGTCGCATGACGATGACGTCAAGGCGCTGCACAGCATGGGCTATGCCCAGCAGCTCTCGCGACGAATGGGCGTTTTCTCCAACTTTGCGATTTCCTTTTCAATCATCTGCATCCTCTCTGGGGGCATCAATTCCCTCGCCCAAGGCACCTCCGGCGCAGGCGGCGCCGCCATCGGCATCGGTTGGCCGATTGGCTGCCTGATCTCCGGGGTGTTCGCCATGGCCATGGCGCAGATTTCCTCGGCGTACCCCACCGCTGGCGGGCTGTATCACTGGGGTTCGATTCTCGGCAACCGCTTCACCGGCTGGCTGACCGCGTGGTTCAACCTGTTGGGGTTGGTCACCGTGCTGGGGGCGATCAACGTCGGCACTTATTACTTCTTTTTCGGTGCCTTCGGCCCGGCGCTGGGCATGGAAGACACCACCACGACACGGGTGATTTTCCTCGCAGTGCTGACCGGTCTGCAGGCCTTGTGCAACCACTTGGGCATCGGCCTGACCGCCAGGCTCACCGACTTCTCCGGCTACCTGATTTTCGCCACGGCGCTGGCGCTGACCATCGTCTGCCTGATCTCCGCACCCAGTTATGAATTCGCGCGGTTGTGGACCTTCAGCAACTACTCCGGCGAGGCGGGTGGCAGCGTCTGGCCACAGGTGTCGAACGGCTGGATTTTCATGCTCGGCCTGCTGTTGCCGATCTACACCATCACCGGCTACGACGCCTCCGCGCACACCTCGGAGGAAACCCGCAATGCCGCCATGTCCGTGCCGCGTGGGATGGTCATGTCGGTGGTCTGGTCGTTGCTGTTCGGCTGGGTGATGCTCAGCTCGTTTGTGCTGATGCTGCCCAACATGGACGAAGCCGCGTCACATGGCTGGACCGTGTTTTTCTGGGCGATGGACACCCAGGTCAACCCAACCCTGAAGCTCGCGCTGTACGTGGCGATTTTCATCTCGCAATTTCTCTGCGGGCTGGCGACCGTGACTTCGGTGTCACGCATGATTTTCGCCTTCTCCCGCGACGGCGGCCTGCCCTGCTCCAAAGCGCTGGCCTCGGTCTCACCAACCTTTCGCAGCCCGGTGGCCGCGATCTGGACCGGCGCCACCCTCGCAGTGTTGTTCGTCTGGGGCTCGTCGGTGATCTCGATCGGTGAAACGCCGGTCTACACCATCGTGGTGTCCTGCACCGTGATCTTCCTGTTCTTCTCTTTCGTCATCCCCATCGTGCTGGGCCTGTTTGCCTACGGTACCTCGAAGTGGCCGACCATGGGGCCGTGGAACATGGGGCGCTTCTGGTACACGGTGTTTGCCCTGCTCTCGGTCCTCTCGATGGTGATCATCTTCATCATCGGCATTCAGCCACCGAACGATTGGGCGCTATACATCACCATCGGATTCCTGGTGCTGACGGCGATTGTCTGGTTCGGTTTTGAAGCGCGACGCTTCCAGGGACCGCCGGTGGGCGACGTGATTGCTCAGCGCCAGGCGCAAATTGCGGCGGCTGAGGCAGCGTTGGATAAGCCGGTTTGAGCTGATCGTCATAGCAAAAAAACGGGACGCTAAGCGTCCCGTTTTTATGAAAATAGAGGTCGATGAGCAACCTTATCCAGCACCCCGTTCGCCGTAATCTCCGCCACCATGATGCTGTTGGAAATGCCCAACAACGCATAGCGCGACTCACCCTCCAAATGATTCACCAACTGATGAACCATTACATCGACCGACGCCAGCGTCTCGACCAAAAATACAGCCAGGGTTTCGGCAGTGGCCTCTGGGTTCACGGAAAACAGCGTACTGCGCGTTCGCTTGGTGGCTTTGATGTCGGCGTTCGACGGGAAGTGGAAGTTGAGGGCGCGTTCGGCGGCCTCGTTGAGTTTTTTTGAATCGGGTTCGTACGGGGACACTGGATCGGTGTCTGGTGGGTTGGGTGTTACTTTGAACATTGGCTCAGACCTCATATGAGTGAGGCTGCAACCAGCTCGCGACTAAACGAGAGGGAGGCAGCTGTGCGCAGGTTAGTCGACCGATGAGCCAAGAAATCGGCGCGCCGAAGCGCCCTGCGCACAACCGCCATCAAATGCAGGCATGGGATACCTGACTGATAGAGACATTGTGCGTCTTGACATCAACGGGCGACTAAACCCGATCACTGATGGGCAGTGACGGGAACCAAGTTACCGAGCAGCCCCAAGGCGCACAAGCCGGCGGATTCTGGCGTAGCCGTAGGCAATGGCGCAAGGATTTGTAGCTTTCAGGACGTAACCTTGAGGGTGTTTAAACACGCGCCATCAAGAGTTGTTGAATGAGCTGATACGCGCATCCTGCAGGCGATGAAAGCCAGGAAAACATCCAGGCAGCCACTGCCGTATYTACAATGGTGATCGTCGCGAGTGTATTGGCAGCATGGTCTATTGAGTCATTTACCTGATTCGAATACCAACAGCTTTTACAAATCCCGTGAATAAACGATGTGGATTTCTCGCCAAGTTCAGCCAACAAATTTAATCCTGATCAATATAGCCATTGTTGCGAATATGCTGAGAGTGATCTGCATGCCGGCCACAAGTATCGGATTATCGGGTTTGTTTAACTTCAAAAGTGACAGAAATTTGCTTGGCTTTGCTTCTGTTGGATTTTCTTCGTAATCTTGTAGCAAACGCCAAATTTCGAGTGCGGCCACTTGGGACGCTATGATCAGCCGACAGTTTAGCAATGAAAATAATAAATACACTGCAGCCAGTCCGATCAGTAATTCGGTTGGAGGTTTGGTTGATGCCCAAGAGAAAGCTACTGCTGCTGCAGTGATAGCTTGATAATAACCCCAAAATTTGTGCGCTTGATCTAAAGAGTATCGAAAATATGAAATCGCATCAGACAGTTCCATTTTTCTCCTTTGTTTCTAATAACTTATTCCAAGGTTAGAATCCAACACCTGTAGAAGAGTGTAGAGGGTATAAAAATCACTGCTCACCCATGCCCCACAGCGCTATCGATAGCACTGGCTGAAAAACCGCACGTACCGATTAATACCGATAAGTTGCCTGCACTGAAATCCCATTCGCACTGTTTTCGTAGTCGGCACTGTATTCCGGTTGAAGACCGGAGTTGTTCGACTGCTTTACAGAGACTTTGGAGTCCCAGAGATAGCCATAAGCAAAGTCTATGGTCAGATCGGAACTCGGCGAATAAGCGCCACCCAAGGTCACGGCCTGGCGATTCCCGACCGGAACGCGCACGCTGCGATCGGCATTTCTAATGGGCGACGGGTCATAGGCGTAGCCTGCGCGTAACAGCCATTGTTGGTTCAATTGATAAGATGCGCCAACGGCGGTAGACCAAGTGTCTCGCCAGTTCATTTCCTCTGTCACACGTCCCAGACCAGCCGCCTCGCCCAATTGGGAAAGACCGCTGTTGACTGCCTCGACCTTCTGAATCCGGCTCCAACGTTTCCAGGTGGTCCCCAGGTATCCCGTCCAGCGATCATTGAAATGATGGGTGATAGATGTGTCCACGGATTCGGGCATCGTGATGTCAATTTTGTTGTCATAGTTTCCGTCCAGCGGGATAACGCTTGGGGAGCCGGAAACCTCGGTATGCCCTTTGAGTTCATAGCTCACCTTCGAGTGATAGTTAATCCCCCAACGGGTCGCATCACTCAAATCAAACAAGACGCCGACGTTGTAGCCAAGCGCCGTGTCATCACCTTTG
>NZ_JBFULH010000014.1:0-36843 GCF_056400445.1 Pseudomonas sp. P5_B2
TTTCAGGAATAAAAGTCAGTTAAGGCCTATCCATCAAATTTTGCCTTTCGCGAGGAGTGACGAGCAATGTTGCCAGCAGAAACCCAGCGCATCATCGACAAGCACGGGATCAAGTACGTGCTTGCGCAGTTTGTCGATATCCACGGTGCGGCAAAAACCAAATCCGTGCCGATCTGTGGGCTCAAGACCGTGGCCGAAGAGGGGGCGGGTTTTGCCGGTTTCGCCATCAGTGGCATGGGCATGGAACCTCACGGCCCGGATTTCATGGCCCGCGGTGATTTGTCCACGTTGACGCCAGTGCCTTGGCAACCGGGTTATGGCCGGGTGGTGTGTGTGGGTCATGTCAACGGCAAGCCGCACCCCTATGACAGTCGTTACGTATTGCAGCAGCAAATCCGCCGCCTGGAAGATAAAGGCTGGACACTCAACACCGGCCTGGAACCCGAGTTCAACCTGATGCGCCGCGACGGGCAGGGCAAGCTGCAACTGGTGGACCTCAGCGACAACCTCGACAAGCCTTGCTACGACTATAAAGGTCTATCGCGTTCCAGGGAGTTCCTCGAGCGACTGACCGAAGCCTTGCAGGCGGTGGATTTCGAGGTCTACCAAATCGACCACGAAGACGCCAACGGCCAATTCGAGATCAATTACACCTACAGCGATGCGATGACGTCGGCGGATCGCTTCACTTTCTTCCGAATGGCCGCCGGCGAGATCGCCAATGACCTTGGCATGATTTGCTCATTCATGCCCAAACCGGACCCGAAGCGCGCCGGCAATGGCATGCATTTCCACCTGTCGATCAGTAGCGCCGAGAACAAGAACCTGTTCCACGACGCCAGTGATCCGAGCGGTATGGGCCTGTCGAAAATGGCCTATCACTTCGCGGCCGGCCTGCTTGCCCATGGACCGGCGCTGTGTGCCTTCGCGGCACCGACGGTCAACTCCTACAAACGTCTGGTGGTGGGCAATTCGTTGTCCGGCGCGACCTGGGCGCCAGCCTTTATAGCTTTCGGTGCCAACAACCGTTCCGCGATGGTCCGGGTGCCTTATGGCCGACTGGAATTTCGTCTGCCGGACGCTGGCTGCAATCCTTATCTGGTCAGTGCGGCAATCATCGCCGCCGGGCTTGACGGTATCGACCGTCAACTGGAAATCGACAACGTCTGCAACGAAAACCTTTACAGCCTGAGCCTGGAACAGATCGCCGCACGCGGCATCAAGACCTTGCCGCAGTCGCTCAAGGAAGCCTGCGATGCGCTGGAGGCCGATCCGCTGTTCGCCGAAGTCCTGGGCCCGCAGATCGTTGGCGAATTCATCAAGCTCAAGCGCATGGAGTGGGTGGAGTACAGCCGCCATGTGAGTGACTGGGAGATCGCGCGCTACACAGAGTTTTTCTGAGGCTGTGGGCGGCAGCTACAAGCGTCAAGCCGCAAGTAAAAGCGGATTGGCGGTGTGTCACTGATATTTCTATCTATGCGGATTGCTTGCAGCTTGCAGCTCCCGAACGAAGTGAGGACTGTTTTTATGTGTGGAATCGTAGGTCTTTACCTGAAAAATCCGCAGCTGGAATCCCAGCTCGGCAAGCTCTTCGAACCCATGTTGCAGGCCATGACCGATCGTGGCCCGGACAGTGCCGGCTTCGCGATCTATGGCGATGAAGTCGCCGATGGCTGGGTCAAGCTGACCTTGCAGGCGACCACCGAGAACTTCGACTGGACATCCCTGATGGGGGAACTGGAAGGGCGTCTTGGCTGTTCGCTGGACTGGTTTCAGAACGCCAGCGCCGCCGTGCTGAAGATCCACGCTGATGAGGCACCGGTGCGTCTGGCCCTGGCCGAACTGGCGCCAGGCCTGCGGATCATGAGCGCCGGCCAGAGCATTGAAATCCTCAAAGGCATGGGGTTGCCCGAGGAAATTTCCCAACGCTTCGGCCTGGCCGGCATGAAAGGTAGCCATATCATTGGGCATACCCGCATGGCCACCGAAAGTGCGGTGACCATGGAAGGCAGCCACCCGTTTTCCACTGGCGCCGACCTGTGCCTGGTGCATAACGGCTCGCTGTCCAACCACTTCCGCCTGCGTCAGGAACTGAAACGCGAAGGCATCCAGTTCGAAACCGACAACGACACAGAAGTGGCCGCCGGTTATCTGACCTGGCGCCTGCAGCAGGGCGATTCGTTGAAAGAGGCACTGGATCATGCGCTGGAAGATCTCGATGGCTTCTTCACTTTCGCCATTGGCACCCRCAACGGCTTCGCGGTGATCCGCGACCCGATTGCCTGCAAGCCGGCGATCCTCGCCGAGACTGACGACTACGTTGCCATGGCGTCGGAGTATCAGGCGCTGTCGAGTCTGCCGGGCATTGAAAACGCCAGGATCTGGGAGCCGGAACCGGCCACCTTGTACATCTGGGAACGCGAGTCAGCTTAAGGAGCGCACACATGAAAACCATCGATCTTTCCACTGCCAGCGTGCGCGACCTCAATCAGGCGCTGCATGACCAAGTCAATGCTGTTGAAGACCGTGAATGGGTGGTGACCCATTCCAATGGCAAGCACAACCTCGCCGTCGGGGTGAACCAAGCCGTGTCTATCGATATCCAGGGGCATGCCGGCTACTACTGCGCGGGCATGAACCAAAAAGCGAGCATCACCGTGCACGGCAACGCCGGTGTGGGTGTCGCGGAAAACATGATGTCCGGTTATGTGCGGATCAAAGGCAGTGCGTCCCAGGCCGCCGGTGCCACCGCCCATGGCGGTCTGCTGGTGATCGAAGGTGACGCGGGTGCCCGTTGCGGGATTTCCATGAAAGGCATCGACATTGTGGTCGGCGGCAGCATTGGCCACATGAGCTGCTTCATGGGCCAGGCCGGGCGGTTGGTGGTGTGTGGCGATGCCGGCGATGCACTGGGCGATTCGCTGTACGAAACCCACATTTACGTGAAGGGCAGCGTCGCGTCCCTGGGTTCGGACTGCATCGAGAAAGAGATGCGCGCCGAGCACCTTGAGGAATTGCAGGTCCTGCTCAACCGCGCCGGTTTCGAACACAAAGCGGCTGACTTCAAGCGCTACGGTTCGGCCCGTCAGTTGTACAACTTCAAAGTCGATAACGCGTCCGCGTACTGATCCACGCGAGGAGAACAGATATGAGCGACCCAATTAGCCAAAAAGCAGCCCCTCCAGTACTGCGCGAGTCCGCGACTTTCGACCGCCTGACCATCCAGGAAATCCAGCGCGCCGCCGAGACTGGCATCTATGACATACGCGGCGGTGGCACCAAGCGTAAGGTCCCGCACTTCGACGACTTGCTGCTGCTCGGCGCCAGCGTGTCGCGTTATCCGCTGGAAGGCTATCGCGAAAAATGCGGCACCGATGTGATCCTCGGCAACCGATTTGCCAAGAAACCGATCCACCTGAAGATTCCGGTGACCATCGCCGGTATGAGTTTCGGTGCGTTGTCGGCCAATGCCAAGGAAGCCCTCGGCCGAGGCGCGACGATCGCCGGTACCAGCACCACCACCGGTGACGGCGGCATGACCCCGGAAGAGCGCGGGCAGTCACAGCATCTGGTCTATCAGTACCTGCCATCTCGCTATGGCATGAACCCGGACGACCTGCGCAAAGCCGACGCGATTGAAATCGTGCTGGGGCAGGGCGCCAAACCCGGTGGCGGCGGCATGTTGCTGGGGATGAAAGTCACCGAACGGGTGGCCGGCATGCGTACGTTGCCGATCGGCGTTGATCAGCGCAGCGCCTGTCGTCACCCGGACTGGACCGGCCCCGATGACTTGGCGATCAAGATCGCCGAGATCCGCGAAATCACCGACTGGGAAAAACCGATCTACGTGAAAATCGGCGCCAGCCGCCCGTACTACGACGTCAAACTGGCGGTTAAGGCCGGGGCCGACGTGATCGTGCTCGACGGCATGCAAGGCGGTACTGCCGCGACCCAGGAAGTGTTTATCGAACATGTGGGGATTCCGATTTTGCCGGCCATCCCGCAAGCGGTACAGGCTTTGCAAGAGATGGGCATGCATCGCAAGGTTCAATTGATTGTTTCCGGTGGTATTCGCAACGGCGCCGATGTGGCCAAGGCCATGGCGCTGGGCGCTGACGCGGTGGCCATCGGTACAGCTGCACTGATTGCACTGGGCGATAACCACCCGCGACTGAATGAAGAGCTGCAGAAAATTGGCTCGGCCGCAGGATTCTATGACGACTGGCAGAACGGCCGTGACCCGGCCGGGATCACCACGCAAGACCCGGAACTGTCCAAGCGCCTGGACCCGGTGGAAGGTGGTCGTCGTCTGGCTAACTACCTGCGAGTACTGGTGCTGGAAGCTCAGACCATGGCTCGGGCGTGCGGCAAGTCGCACCTGCATAACCTGGATCCGGAGGATCTGGTGGCGTTGACAGTGGAGTCGGCGGCCATGGCACGGGTGCCATTGGCGGGGACCAGCTGGATTCCGGGTTCTGGCAAGTACTGAGGACGGATCGTTCCAACGCTCCGCGTTGGAATGCCTCCGGGGACGCTCCGCGTCCCGAATCTGTGACGCAGAGCGTCACGGGCTGCATTCCCACGCAGGAGCGTGGGAACGATCAGAAGGGTTGTAGGCGTCAGATATTCGAAGAGACCACAACGGTCCGTCGCTTTGCCACTTGCTCTCTGCCGACACTTCCGATTTTTTTGCAGGAGCTTTGAACATGGTCAATCGTCTTCTCGGCAAAACCCTTCTTGGCTTATTAACGGCCGGCGCGCTCGTGCCCTTGGCGCAGGCAGCCGATGCACCAACTTTGAACACTGGCAGCACCGCTTGGATGGTCATGGCTGCGGTGCTGGTGTTGTTCATGTGTCTACCGGGGCTCGCCTTGTTCTACGGTGGTCTGGTGCGGGCAAAAAACATGCTGTCGCTGTTCACCCAATGCTTTGGTATCGCAGGCCTGGTGGGTGTTTTGTGGGTGGTTTACGGCTATAGCATGGTTGTCGACACGACCGGCATGGTTGAGGGCGAGGTGACGTTCAACAGCTTTGTGGGTGGCTTGAACCGGGCCTTTCTGGCTGGCATGACCCCGGAAAGCCTGGTGGGCGAGATCCCGGAAGGGGTCTTCGTGACCTTCCAGATGACTTTCGCCATTATCACGCCGGCGCTTATTGCCGGCGCATTTGCCGAGCGCATGAAGTTCTCAGCGGCGCTGTGGTTCATGGCGTTGTGGTTCACCCTCGTGTATGCCCCGGTGGCCCATATGGTGTGGGGTGGTTCGGGCGCCTTGATGCATAACTGGGGTGTTCTCGATTTTGCCGGCGGTACGGCGGTGCATATCAATGCCGGCGTTGCTGCGTTGGCGGCGTGCCTGATCCTCGGCAAGCGCAAGGGCTACCAGAATACGCCGATGCCGGCCCACAACTTGAGCCTGACCATGGCCGGTGCCGCCATGCTCTGGGTCGGCTGGTTCGGCTTCAATATCGGTTCGGGCGGTGGCCTGAGCGGCACGTCTGGCATCGTCATGCTCAACACTCAGCTGGGTGCATGCGCCGGGATTCTCGGTTGGATGTTCACCGAGTGGTTCAAGGTCGGCAAACCGAGCGCTTTGGGCCTGGCCAGTGGTGCCCTGGCCGGTCTGGTGGGGATCACGCCAGCGTGCGCTTACGTCGGTGTCGGCGGCGCACTGGCCATCGGTTTGTTGTGCGGGGTGTTCTGCTACTTGAGCGTTACCGTGTTGAAACGTCGTTTCGGCTATGACGACAGCCTCGACGTATTTGGTTTGCACGGTATCGGCGGGATGATCGGCGCAGTGTTGACCGGGGTGTTTTGCGTACCGTCCCTTGGCGGACTGGTCGAGGGCGTGACCATGGGCGCTCAAGTGGTGGCGCAAATCAAGGGCGTGCTGCTGACAACGGTTTATTGCTTCGCCATCAGTTGGATCATTCTCAAGGTGATCAACGCGGTGATCGGCTTGCGCGCCGATGAGTCGGTGGAGGAGATGGGGCTGGATCTGGCCGAGCACAATGAAAGTGCCTACAACCATTAAAGTGTCCTGAAACAGTGCAACGCCGGCCCATGGCCGGCGTTGTTGTTTCATGATTACTGCGACGCTTGATTCAACCCCGGCGCCCGCTTGCCGAGTTTCATCAGCCAGTAGTAACTCAAGGCCGGTACCAGCAAGCCGACCAGCCAAGCCAAGTCGACTCCGTCCAGCGCCGTGGCCACCGGGCCAACGTACAACGTGGTGTTCATGAACGGAACCTCAAGGGCAATCGCCAGCAGGAAACTGCCGCAAGCGATCCAGTTGACCCTTCCATAAATCCCGTTGAGGTCGAAGATGTCGTCGATCTGGTACTGGCCTTTTCGCAGGCAGTAGTAATCCACCAGATTGATTGCGGTCCAGGGGATCAGGAAGTAGCTCATGAAGAAAATGAAGTTAAGGAAGAAGGTGATGAAGTCGTCCTGACTGATCGTGCACAGCGCCGTCGCCACCAGGCTGATCACCAGCATGAACAGGCCACGCACCCGCGGTGTCACCTTGAGCCGGGCGAAAGGTTCGATCACGGTGATGGTCGACATGAACGCCCCGTACAGGTTGAACACGTTGATCGACACTTGGCCATAAACAATAAAGGCGAACAGCAGGATCGCGCCGCTGCCGAACAATCCGACGACATGGCCGCCGACGTTGCTGGAAAAGTCACTGATGCCGACGCTCAGGATTGCCCCGAGAATCATCATCCACGCACCGCCACTGACTGTGCCGGCGTAGCTGTACCAGAACACCTGAGCGGTTGGGGTGCTGCTTGGCAGGTAGCGCGAATAGTCAGCGACATAAGGCGCATAGGACAACTGCCAGGTCACGGCAATGCTCACCGCCACCAGAAACTTCGACAGCGAAAACCCGGTTGGCAGCCATTGTTCGGCGGGTATCGGCAGCTGCAAGGCAAACAGCGTGGCGGCTGCAAACACCAGCAGCGAAAGGATCGAGAGCAGCTTTTGCAAACGGTGAATCAGCCGATAGCCATACAGCGCAACGACGAAGCACAAGGCACCGATCAGGTAAATGTTGCCACTGGACGGCAACGGGCTGACGGACTCCAGCGCCTGGGCGGCGAGCAAGGTATTGCTGACGAAGAACCCCAGGTAGATGAGCATTACGAACAACAGCGGCAAGACGGCGCCCAGTACGCCGAACTGTGCGCGGCTCTGGATCATCTGCGGGATGCCCAGCTTCGGGCCCTGGGCTGAGTGGGACGCCATGAACACCGCCCCCACCAGCGAGCCGATGATGATTGCCAGCGCGCTCCAGAACAGGTTGAGCCCCATCACCACCGGCAGCACGCCGGACGCGATGGTGGTGATGTTCATGTTGGCACCGAACCAGATATAGAACAGCGAAGCGGGACGACCGTGGCGTTCGGTTTCGGGGATGAAATCGATGCTTCTTTTTTCGACTTGCATGGCGATTACTCCTGAGTCCGAACGAGGTGGGCTTGCAGACGGRCGATGGTGCCTGGCAGCTCATGGGGCTGATGGGCAAACATGTCCGGGTGCTCGGGATTCAGGCTGACGTAATCGAACTGTTGCAGTGCGCGCTGGCACTCGGTGCTGGTGAGGATTTCCAGGGAGTAGACCCAGTTGACCATAATCAGCAATGCCGAGTAATGACCCGCCAGGGTGGTCGTGGTGCAGGCGTCGCTGACCAGGCGAATGCGATAACCCAGGGCGAATGCGTCGAATACGCTGCTGAGGACACAGACATCGGTCAACAAGCCGCAGATGACCAACGTGTGGACATCCAGCGCCTTGAGTCGGGCGTCAAGGTCGGTGCGGTGAAAGGCACTGTAGCGGCCCTTGTCGATGATCAATTCACCGGGCTGCGGTGTCAGCGATTCGATGATTTCCACTTGTCGGGTACCGGCGCGATAGCTGCTGGGGCCACCGTCGGCGGCGAGGGGTTCACCGTGGGGCAAGTCACTGCCGCCGGCCTGATTGATGTGGCGGGTATAGATGACAGGCATCAGTTGGTGGCGGGCAGTCGCCAGCAGGGCGGCGGTATGGGCAACCACCGTGCTGAAGTTTTCGAGGACGAATCCGTCCTCCTGCTGCATGTCGATGATCAACAGCGCGTTGTTATTGTTCATTGAGCAAACCTGATCAAAGGCGAAACACAAAGCACCGCGCACGCCATGCAATGGCGAGGAGCAGGTGCGTGATTGGCTGTTCGGGTGGGCTCAGCGAACTAGTTGCCAGAAACCATTCTGCTTGGCTGAAACACTGGCGCGCAGGCGCTTGAAATGCAGGTGCGAAGCGGTCCATTCACCGCGCAGGTAAGCCCGCGCGGCGCCGGAGGGAAGGGCGAGTGATTGGAGACGACCATTATTGAACATGGGAATCGATCCTTGTGGGAGCGGCGGTGCGATGATTCGACTTGCTCATGAAGAGGACAGCTCATTCAACGTCCATGGCGACTGACCCGACGCTTTCGCGAGCAAGCCCCACAGGACAACGAGGTCATTCAGATGGCGCGCTTTATCGTTGACGTCCATCGCGAGCAGGCTCGCCCCCACAACGCAGAGTACTCAGCGGAACGCCGGGACCACGTGTTTGATAAACAGCTCCAGGGACTTTTTCTTCTCGGCGTGCGGCAGGCTGTTGTCGCACCAGAAGCTGAATTCGTCKACGCCCAGTTCCTGGTAGTACTTGATACGCGGAATGATTTCTTCTGGGGTGCCGATCATGGCGGTCTTGTGCAGGCTCTCCAGTTCGAACTCTGGACGGCCGGCAAATTTCTCCTCAGGGCTCGGCGCCAGGAAACCGTTGACCGGCGTTTCCTTGTTGCCGAACCAGGCATCGAAAGTGCGGTAAAACCTGGCGATGGCCTTGGCCCCGACTTTCCAGCCTTCAGGCTCGTCAACCGAGTGGACATGGGTGTGACGCAACACCATCAGTTGCGGGCGTGGCACGTCCGGGTTGTTGTCCAGGGCGGTCTGGAATTTGTTCTTCAGATCGAGGACTTCTTCGTCGCCCTTCATCAGCGGCGTGACCATGACGTTACAGCCGTTGGCCACTGCGAAGTTGTGTGAGTCCGGGTCGCGAGCGGCGATCCACATCGGCGGATTAGGCTTCTGGATCGGCTTCGGCACGCTGGTGGACGTTGGGAATTTCCAGATGTCGCCGTCATGGGCATAGTCGCCTTGCCACAGTGCGCGAACCACCGGAACCATTTCCCGCAATGCCTGACCGCCGGAAGAAGCAGGCATGCCGCCGGCCATCCGGTCGAACTCAACCTGATACGCGCCACGGGCCAGGCCGACTTCCATGCGACCGTTGCTGATCACGTCCAGCAATGCGCATTCACCGGCGACCCGCAACGGGTGCCAGAACGGCGCGATGATGGTACCGGCGCCCAAATGGATAGTGGTGGTCTTCGCAGCCAGGTAGGCCAACAGCGGCATCGGGCTTGGCGAGATGGTGTATTCCATGGCGTGGTGTTCGCCGATCCAGACGGTGCTGAAACCGCCGGCCTCGGCCATCAGGGTCAGCTCGGTCAAGTCTTCGAACAACTGGCGGTGGCTGACGCTTTCGTCCCAACGTTCCATGTGTACGAACAAGGAAAACTTCATGACGCTACCTCGGATTTTTTGTTGTCGGCCTGTCGACTGCGGGCCTGATGGTTATTGGTATACCATAATACGCATTTGGCGCAAATTATTTCCGGATCAGCTGACTCATGCATGGACGGGCAGGGCGCCCATCTTGCCGTGGCAATACACCAAGGGTCCGGTGTTTTGCTGTGGCACGATCAGATTCTTCACGGCACCCACCATGATTGCGTGATCGCCGCCTTCATATTCGCGCCACAACTCGCACTCGATGACCGCCGTAGCGTTGGCCAGAATGGGATTGCCCAGTTCGCTCAAGGTCCATTCGATACCTTGCGCCTTGTCCTTGCCTTTTCGCGCGAACGCATAGGCTTCGCTCTGCTGGCCGCCGGAAAGCACGTGAATGGCAAAGCGTTTGTTCTTGATCAGAACGGGATAGGAGTCGGAACTGTAGTTCGGGCAAAACAGCACCAAGGCCGGGTCCATGGACAGCGAGCTGAAGGCGCTAGCGGTCAGGCCGACGATTTGACCGTCGTCATCCAGCGTGGTGATCACCGTTACGCCGGACGGGAACGAGCCCATGACTTGTTTGTAGATGGCGGCATCGATCATTGGACGGTCCTCGGGTGGTGAAACGTGTTTTTATCGGTTTGTAGGTCTGATGGTATACCGTAATACATCGTTTGCAAGTGCTTTTTCTGTGGACCGATAAACGTACACCTTTGGTCTAAAAGACAGCATTTACGGGGGTTTAAGCCAGGAAGCGTGTGCACTTGTACGGGAGGATAGCGGATCAGATGGATGCGCAAAGACCGAATCAGTCTTGTGAAAAAGTTGGAATACCATAATATGGTAAGCATCTGAGGGGTGCCAAGATGTGCCCCCGGTTTGGCTTCATACAACGATAAGAACAGACAAACTCGAGTTCATGCATATGTCCCAGATGTCCCGGCAAGATCCGTTGATCGAGAATCACACGGTCGATTACGTTCCACTCGCAGAGCGCCACGGGAAGGCCCGCGATCTTTTCACCTTATGGTTCAGCACCAACATTGCTCCGTTGCCTATCGTCACGGGTGCCATGGTGGTTCAGGTGTTCCATCTCGACCTGTTCTGGGGGCTGTTGGCGATAGCGCTGGGGCACATGGTCGGCGGGCTGGTGATTGCCCTCGCATCGGCTCAGGGACCGCGCATGGGCATTCCGCAAATGGTGCAGAGCCGCGGCCAGTTCGGGCGTTATGGAGCGCTGCTGATCGTATTCTTTGCCGCACTGATCTACGTCGGTTTCTTCATCTCCAACATCGTGTTGGCCGGCAAGTCGATTGTCGGAATTGCACCCTCAGTCCCGGTCCCGGCAAGCATCCTCATCGGCGCCCTTAGCGCTACCGCGATCGGGGTGATTGGTTACCGCTTCATTCACACCCTTAACCGCATCGGCACCTGGGTTATGGGCAGTGCCTTGCTTGCCGGGTTCCTCTATATTTTCGCCCATGACCTGCCGGCGGATTTCTTCACTCGCGGCGGGTTCAACCTGTCCGGCTGGCTGGCCACGGTGTCCCTGGGAATCATCTGGCAGATCAGCTTCTCGCCTTATGTGTCCGACTACTCGCGCTACCTGCCGGCCGATATCGGCATCGCCCGTCCGTTCTTCGCCACTTATCTGGGCGCAACCCTGGGCACGATCCTGTCGTTTACCTTCGGCGCGGTGGCGGTACTCGCGACCCCTGAAGGCACCGAAGCCATGGCGGCGGTGAAGCAATCCACCGGGTGGCTGGGGCCGATTCTGATGGTGCTGTTCCTGCTCAATATCATCAGTCACAACGCCTTGAATCTGTATGGTGCGGTGCTGTCGATCATCACCTCGATCCAGACCTTCGCCAGTCAATGGACGCCAAGCATCAAGGTTCGTGTGGTGTTGTCGAGTGTGGTGTTGGCAGGTTGTTGTGTAGTGGCGCTGGGGGCTTCGGCAGATTTCATTTCGCAGTTCATCGGACTCATCCTCGCGCTGCTGTTAGTGCTGGTTCCATGGGCTTCGATCAACTTGATCGACTTCTATGTGATCAAGCGCGGGTGTTATGACATTGCCTCGATCTTTCGTGCGGATGGCGGGATTTATGGGCGGTTCAATTGGCATGCAATCGTGGCGTATTTCATCGGGATTATTGTGCAGCTGCCGTTTGCCAATACGTCGTTGTATGTGGGGCCGTATGCCAATCTGGTCGAGGGTGCGGATCTGTCGTGGTTGGTGGGGTTGGTGGTGACTTGTCCGCTCTACTATTGCATGGCTACGCGGGGGCAGGCTCGGCAGAGCAGGGCTTCGGGGTTGAGTTATACCCGTTGATTTAAGTTTTTCTGGAATGCCCGGCTATTTGCCGGGCATTTTTGTTTGGGTTCTTTAATCCTGTACATATCCATTCCTGCGGTAACGGCTGCTAACGGTTTCGCTCTTACATCGAGTCACTTTGGAAAAGCCTGCGCGGCCCGGCGCAAAGTAACCAAAGCGCTTCTGCCCCTCTCGAGGGGGCGGTGCGTCAAAATCAAAAGCTGCAAGCGAGCTAACGCGCGGCCTGATGAGTGGTGAAAAGCAAAAGCCGTACGCCGATCCATTGTGGGAGCTGGCCTGCCAGCGAAGGCGGCCTGACAGCTGGCCAATCGCTCAGGGATGTACCCAGTCCAACTGTGGGAGCGGGCTTGCTCGCGAAGCTGTTGATCTTGCCGTTGCCGTTGCCGTTGCTTCGGCTTTTGATCTTGATCTTGATCTGTTGCCCCTTACCCAGAGGCCGAACGCAGGCGTTGCGCAGGGGGCACCGCGGCAAGGATGCCGCGGTAGCCGCCCCCGGCCATGGATGGCCGATGGCGGCGGGCCCCCGGAGCAATGCCGGAGTGAGGGCATGCCGAGCCTAAGCGGGGCACCGAATGGAGGGGCAAAGCCTTTTGCTTACTTTTCGGCGTCTGGAAAAGTGAGTCGCTGTAAGAGCTAAACCGCCAGCGGCCGTTACCGAAGAAACGGATATGCCCCCCAATTCAAAAGCAAAAAAAAGGGCCCCCACAACCCGACGTTGCGGCGACCCAAGAGTGACACTTAACTAGCAGCCCACCGCCGTGAACATCAAAAATCAATGCGCCCCAGCAGCCTTGTTCAAATCGCTCTCAGCCCATTCGGTATAAACGCAGGCATCCGCAGTAGCCCAGCGCACACGCACCGGATCACCCGCTTTCATTGGCATGCCGGCGGCTGAAAGTGCCTTGACTGTCATCGACGTACCGCCCGAAGTCACTACGCTGCAAGTCTGGCTCTCACCCAGGAACAACACCTCAACGACTTTGGCAGAGACTTCATTCCAGCCCGCAGCCAGTGGTTCCTGAGCGGCTTGCTCATTACTCAGCGCCAACGCTTTCTCCGGCCGCACCATCAGCAACACATCCTGATTGGTTTGCAGGCCAGCGGTCAGGCGGATCGACAGCGATTGCCCTTCAAACGAAGCCACTGCGTTGCCCTGGGCCTTCAACTTGAGGAAGTTCGAGTTACCGAGGAACGAGGCGACGAATGCATTCGGCGGGTTCTGGTACAAGTCATAGCCAGTGCCCAGACCGACGATCTTGCCGTGACTGAAAATCGCGATGCGTTGGGACAAACGCATGGCTTCTTCCTGGTCGTGGGTCACATAGACAATGGTGATGCCCAAACGCCGATGCAGTTGGCGCAATTCATCCTGCAAGTCTTCGCGCAGCTTTTTATCCAGCGCACCCAGAGGTTCATCCATCAATAGAATGCGTGGCTCATAGACCAGCGCCCGGGCGATGGCGACGCGTTGTTGCTGGCCTCCGGAGAGTTGCGAAGGGCGGCGATGGGCGAATTGTTCAAGTTGCACAAGCTTGAGCATTGCATCGACCCGACGTTCACGCTCAGCGGTGGCCAACTTGCGAATCGCCAACGGGAAAGCGATGTTGTCGCGCACTGACAAGTGCGGAAACAACGAGTAGCGCTGAAACACCATGCCGATGTCACGCTTGTGTGGCGGCACGTTGACCAGCGACTGGCCATTGACCAGGATCTCGCCGCTGCTCGGCGTTTCGAAACCGGCCAGCATCGACAGGGTGGTACTTTTGCCGGAGCCGCTGGAGCCGAGGAAGGTGAGGAATTCACCGTCCTTGATGTCCAGCGAGATGTTGTCCACGGCGGCAAAGTCGCCGTAGTGCTTGTTCAGGTTGCGCAGGCTGACCAGCGGCTGGTCATTCTGTTGAGCGGAATCTTTGATCACTGCACTCATGTCGTACTCCTGCGCGCTCAGGCGCTGATTTCATTGCGCCGGCGCAGTGCGGCGGCGATCACCATGACCAATACCGAGAGGCCGATCAGCAGCGTCGAGGCGACGGCGATCACGGGCGTCAGGTCCTGGCGCAGGGTGGTCCACATTTTCACGGGAAGGGTTTGCAGGGTCGGGCTGGCCATCATCACACTCAGCACCACTTCGTCCCACGACACCAGGAACGCAAACAGGGCACCGGCGACCATGCCCGGACGGATCGCTGGAAACGTCACCTTGAACACCGCTTGTAGGCGTGATGCACCGCAGATCACTGCGGCATCCTCGATCGACTGGTCGAACAGCTTCAGCGAGTTGATGATCGAGATGATGGTGAACGGCAACGCAACGATGACGTGGCTGACCACGAAAGCGAACATCGTGCCGGTGTAGCCCAGTTTAAGGAACAGGGCGTACACCGCCACGGCGATGATCACCAAGGGCACGATCATCGGCAGGGTGAACAAGCCATAGAGCATTTCCCGGCCAGGGAAGCGGCCGCRCACCAACGCAAATGCAGTGGGCAGGCCCAGGGCCACGGCGAAGAACGTCGTCAGCACGGCCACCTTGAGGCTGGCCATTGCAGCGTTCATCCAGTCGGCGTTGGAGAAGAACTGGCCGTACCATTTGAGCGTCCAGCCGGGTGGCGGGAATACCAGCCATTGCGACGATCCGAACGACAGCAGCACGATGAACACGATCGGCAGCAAAAGGAACAGACCGATCAGCCCGGTGGTGGCATACAGGCCGAAGCGCATCCGACGGCTCATGGCATTAGGGGTCAGGAGCATGACGGCTTACCTCGCGTTGCTGGCGCCAACCGGGGATTCCGGTTGAAGCTTCAGGTAGAAGTAGAACAACACCAGCGTAATGACGATCAGCAACGCGGCTCCGGCGCTCGCCAGACCCCAGTTGAGGAACGACTGCACCTGCTGAATGATGAACTCGGGCAGCATCATGTTCTGCGCACCGCCCAGCAGCGCCGGGGTGACGTAGTAACCGAGAGACATCACAAACACCATCAGGCCGCCGGAGAACAGGCCCGGCCGGCACAGCGGCAGGAACACCCGGAAAAAGTTGGTCCAGGGACTGGCACCGCAGATCGAGCCGGCTTGCAGAATCATCGGGTCGATCGCCTGCATGGTGGCCTGCAGCGGCAATACGATGAATGGGATCATGATGTAGCTCATGCCGATCACCACGCCGGTGAGGTTATGCACCATCTCCAATGGTTGATCGATGATGCCCATCGCCATCAACGCCTTGTTGATGACCCCCGACGCTTGCAGCAGCACAAGCCAGGAGTAGGTACGGGCAAGGAGGCTGGTCCACATCGACAACAGCACGATGTTGAGAATCCAGCGACCCCAGCCACGCGGCACCAGCGTAATTGCCCAGGCCAGCGGAAAACCCAAAAGCAGGCTGAACAGTGTCACCAGGCCGGCCACCGAGAAGGTGTTGAGCAGTACACGGGCATACGCCGAGTTGGCGAACAGTTGTTCGTAGTTGCCCAACCCCGGCACCGGTTCAAGCACGCCACGCAGCAGCAGGCCAATCAACGGCGCCAGAAAAAACAGGCCGAGGAACAGCAGGGCGGGGATCAGGTTGCTCGAACCACGCCAGCGTTGTGCCAGAGTCGGGGATTGCCTCATCACAGCCGCCTTGCCGAGGGCCGGTCCGGCAGCGCCATTGGCGCTACCGGTTGCAGTGGGTTGAGGGGACGCGGATACCGTCATTTTCATTTGACCAGCCATTCGTTCCACCGTGTCGCGATGGCAGGACCATTCTTGGCCCAATACGCGAAATCAAGAGTGATCTGATCCTTAGCGTAGGCAGTCGGCAGGTTAGGTGCCAAAGCTGAATCCAGGAGCGCGACGCTGTCGACGTTGACCGGCGCGTAGGCGGTCAGGTTGGAGAAGTCGGCCTGGCCCTTGGCACTGCTGGCGTTAGCCAGGAACTTCATCGCGGCGTCCTTGTTTTTCGAACCTTTGGGAATGACCAGAATGTCGGCCATGACCAGGTTCTGTTTCCAGCTCACGCCAACAGGGGCGCCGTCTTCTTGCAGCGCGTGAATTCGGCCGTTCCAGAACTGACCCATGCTCGCTTCGCCGGAGGCCAGCAACTGTTGCGATTGAGCGCCGCCGCCCCACCAGACGATGTCTTTCTTGATGGTGTCGAGTTTCTTGAAGGCCCGATCCAGGTCTAGCGGATAGAGTTTGTCCGCGGCAACGCCGTCAGCCAGCAGCGCCAGTTCCAGAACGCCTGGGCTTGGCCATTTATAGAGTGCGCGTTTGCCAGGGTAGGTCTTGGTGTCGAACAACGAGGACCAGTCCTGGGGTTTTTTGCCGCCGAGCTTGCTTTCGTTGTAGCCGAGGACGAAGGAGAAAAAGAACGAGCCGACGCCGTGATCGGAGACGAACCGCGGGTCGATCTTATCCCGTTCAATGACTTTGAAATCGAGGGGTTCGAGCAGGCCTTCGGCGGCGGCGCGCAAGGCGAAGTCAGCTTCGACATCCACCACGTCCCACTGCACGTTGCCGCTTTCGACCATGGCTTTGAGTTTGCCATAGTCGGTCGGGCCATCCTGGACCACGGTGATGCTGCTGGCCTTGCTGAACGGATCGGCCCAGGCTTGCTTTTGCGCATCCTGAGTGCTGCCGCCCCAACTGACAAAGTTGACGCTTTCAGCGGCCATTGCCACGTGACTGGCCGTGGCCAGCAGGCCCGCGAACAGTACTGCGGTTGCACGTTTGTTCAACACCATTTTCACGCCCTCATTTGTTGTGTTTTTGAGCGGGCTTGGTAATGCCCGCCTATCGGGAGCAGTAGGTCCATCTGGCCTTAAAAGGCGACCGTGCCAAGAACTGTTATTGGTGCTTTCCCTGATGGGCGCACTTGGCCAAATCGTTCGGTCTATGGAATATCATATTATGGTATTCCAAACTTTGTGCAAGCACTTTGCCGTACCGGCTATCAGCCAAATCGGGGTTTTTGAGCTGCGGGCGTAGCACTCAACGCAATCCCTGTGGGAGCGACGATTCGACCTGCTCGCGAAGAGGGTGTGTCAGTCGACATACGTGCTGCCGGGTACATCGCCTTCGCGAGCAGGTCGAATCGTCGCACCGTCGCTCCCACAGGTAATTGCGCTAAACCGAGAGTCACTGTGTAAACGGGATGCTCTCCACCACCTCCAAGTCGTACCCGGTCAAACCCGCGTATTTGAGCGGTGGCCCGAGATGACGCAGTTTGCCCACGCCCAGGTCTTGCAGGATCTGCGCCCCAGTCCCTACTTCAGAATAGATGCGTGACTGCGAACGGCTGAACTGGCGAGGCGGTTGAGTGAGTTGCGGTACGCGCTCGAGCAATGCCTGTGACGACTCATGGTTGGCCAACACCACCACCACGCCACGACCTTCTTCGGCAATCCGTTGCAATGCGGCCCATAGCGTCCAGTTGGTCGGACCGCTGTACTCGGCACCCACCAGGTCGCGTAGCGGATCAATCACGTGCACGCGCACCAGCGTTGGCTCATCCCGGTGCAAATTGCCCATTACCATGGCCATGTGCACGCCGCCTTCGATGCGATCCTCAAAGGTGATCAGACGAAAGGTGCCGTGCACGGTCGGCAGCTCGCGTTCACCGATGCGCACCACGGTGTGTTCGGTGCTCAGGCGGTAGTGAATCAGGTCGGCGATGGTGCCTATCCTGATGCCGTGCTTGCGCGCGAACACTTCCAGGTCCGGACGACGGGCCATAGTGCCGTCATCGTTCATGACTTCGACGATCACCGAGGCCGGCGTGAAGCCTGCCAGGCGTGCCAGGTCGCAGCCAGCCTCGGTATGACCGGCGCGGGTCAGCACGCCGCCTTCCTTGGCGCGCAATGGAAAGATGTGACCCGGCTGCACCAGATCGGCGGGCCCGGCATTCGGGGCAACGGCTGCCGCTACGGTGCGCGCGCGGTCCGCCGCAGAGATGCCGGTGGTCACGCCGGTGGCGGCCTCGATGGACACGGTGAACGCGGTGCTGAACACACTGCCATTGCTGGGAACCATTTGCTCCAGCCCCAGACGTTGGCAGTGGTCGTCGGTCAACGTCAGGCAAATCAGGCCGCGCGCTTCGCGGGCCATGAAGCTGATGGCTTGGGCTGTGCAACAGTCAGCTGCCAGTAACAGGTCGCCTTCATTTTCCCGGTCTTCGTCATCGACCAGCAGCACCATTTTGCCTTGGCGGTAGTCTTCGATAATTTCTTCGATGCTGTTGAAGGCCATGTCGGGATTCTCAGTGTTTGATGGAAATATTTTGTGGTATACCATAATACAAAATTAACCGAGAGGTCACTATGAAGGCGTACTGGATTGCTCACGTGGATGTCACCGACCCCGATCAATACAGCCAATACACCCAGCGGGCACCGCAGGCATTTGCCGAATATGGCGGTCGGCTACTGGCGCGCGGCGGGCGCAGTGAGGCGATGGAAGGTAGGCCGACGCCGCAACGCAGCGTGGTGATTGAATTCGACTCTTACGAACAGGCGCTGGCGTGCTATCACTCAGCGCTTTATCAGGAAGCGAAAGGACATCGTGAGGGTGTGGCGAGGGCAGAAGTGATCATCGTAGAAGGCTTGCCGCCACCGTAATGCGCACCACGCAGGCGTCTACAGAGAATAGCTTTAGCGGATGAAGTGAATCTTCCCGCTATCGTCGTTGCCGATGTAGATGCCATACACGCCGGCCTGCCGTTCCTCGATGTAACGCTCGAGGATCTGCCGGATCGCCGGGTAATAGATGCTGTCCCAAGGGATGTCCTCGGGTGCAAAGAATTTGTAGTCGAGGGTTTCCGGCCCAAATTGGCCGGTGATTTCCAGGGCGATGGCGCGGAAGATGATGTACACCTCGCTGATCTTCGGCACGCTGAAGATCGAGTAGGGTGAGAGGATTTCGCCTCGCACGCCACTCTCTTCCCAGACTTCGCGCAACGCTGCCTGCTCGGTGGTTTCGCCGGCTTCCATGAAGCCCGCTGGTAGCGTCCAGGTGCCGGGGCGCGGAGGAATCGCGCGTTGGCACAGCAAGTACTTGCCGTCCTGCTCGATGATGCAGCCGGCAATGATTTTCGGATTGATGTAGTGGATGTAGCCGCAGCCGCGGCACATCAGTCGCTCGTGCGTATCGCCCGGCGGTTGCTGCTGACCGAGGTCATTGCTGCCACACTTTGGACAAAAGCTCGGGCTGAACATGATTAGCGACCTATGCGCGGTTCTTTGAGTGCGATGGGCTGGGTGATCTCGGGGATTGCCCCGGTTTCTTCCTGCTTGCGCTTGAGGTAATCGAGGGCGACGGTGGCGGCGGCGCGGACGTGGTCGACGCAAGCCTGGTGAGCGGCCAGAGGATCACCGCTCTTGATCGCCTCGACCATGCGTTCCATTTCCTGGTTGCTGACGCCACGACGGTTTGTCTGGGACACCGACGTTGCGCGCAAGTAGCTGATGCGCGCCTGAAGCTGTCGCAGCTGAGTGGCCGCGACGTGGTTGCCGGAGCCTTCGAGCAGGACGTCGTAGAAGCCTTGCACGGAGTCGATGACTTGTTGCAGTTCGCCGTCCTTGAGCGCCTGGCGGTTTTCCTCCAGGGCTTTTTCCAGGGCCTTGATGTCCTTGGCCTTGGCACGCAGGGTGAACAGCTGAACGATCAGCCCTTCGAGCACGCAACGCAGCTCATAGATATCGACGGCATCGGCCAGGGTAATGATCGCCACCCGTGGGCCCTTGGCGTCGGCGAATTCCACCAGGCCTTCGGATTCCAGGTGGCGCAACGCTTCGCGCACAGAGGTACGGCTGACGCCCAAGCGATCGCACAGATCGCGTTCGACCAGACGGTCTCCCGGCAAAAGCTGGAAGTTCATGATGGCGCTTCGCAGTTTATCCAGCACGATTTCGCGCAGGGTAATGGGGTTGCGATTGACCTTGAAGCTGTCGTCGAGTGGCAGGCGTTTCATGGGGTCCGCTCTGAATGTGGCTGTCCATGTAAAAAGAGCACTTCGATCCTTTGGATCATCGGTACTCATTCAATCAAACAGCCAAGGGTTAACTGGAGGCCTCGGCATCGGCTTCGGCGAATGCTTCGCGGGCGAGCCGGAAACTGTCGACGGCAGCGGGTACACCGCAATATATGCCGACCTGAAGCAGAATTTCGCGTATTTGCTCACGACTCAGGCCGTTACGCAAGGCACCGCGCACATGCAGCTTCAGTTCGTGAGGCCGGTTGAGAGCCGAGATCATTGCCAGGTTGATCATGCTGCGCTCTTTGAGCGACAAACCCTCACGACCCCAGACGTGGCCCCAGCAGTACTCGGTAACCATTTCCTGCAGCGGACGGGTGAAGTCGTCGGCATTCTCGATGGAGCGTTTCACATAGGCTTCACCCAGCACCTGGGTGCGGATCTGCAAGCCTTTTTCATACTTTTCGTTGCTCATTTCGCTTATCTCCGTGGGGCACGGATATCAATACTGTTCTGTAGGAGCCCGGCTTGCCGGCGATGGCGTCTCCAGGAGCGCCATCGCCGACAAGCCGGGCTCTTACGATATGACCAACATGACCTAGAGCCCGCCCATCAGGGTGTATTTAAGTTCAAGGTAGTCTTCGATGCCGTACTTGGAACCTTCGCGACCCAGACCCGAGGATTTGATCCCGCCAAAAGGCGCAACCTCGGTGGAAATCAGCCCTTCGTTGATCCCGACCATGCCGTATTCCAAGGCTTCACTCATGCGCCAGGCGCGGCCCAGGTCGCGGGTGTAGCAGTAGGCAGCCAGGCCGAATTCGGTGTCGTTGGCCATCTGCACGGCCTCGACTTCGCTGTCGAAACGGAACACCGCTGCGAGAGGGCCAAAGGTTTCTTCCTGGGCAACTTTCATTTGCGTGGTGATGCCCGCCAATACCGTTGGCTGAAAGAAACCGTGACCCAATGCGTGACGTTCACCGCCGCAAAGCAACTGGGCACCTTGCGCCAGCGCGTCCTGCACATGGTCTTCAACCTTGGCCACTGCGCGCTCGTTGATCAGCGGGCCTTGATTGACCCCCGCATCGAAACCGCTGCCGACGTTGAGTTGCGAAACCCGTTCGGCAAGGCGCGCGACAAAGGCGTCGTGAATGCCATTTTGCACCAGGAAGCGATTGACGCAGACACAGGTCTGGCCGGCGTTGCGAAACTTGGCGATCAGCGCGCCTTCCACTGCACGCTCCAGGTCGGCATCGTCGAAGACAATGAACGGCGCGTTGCCGCCAAGCTCCAGCGAAACCTTCTTCAGCGTCGGCGCGCACTGCGCCATCAGCAACTTGCCAATGGCCGTGGAGCCGGTGAACGACAGTTTGCGCACCAATGGGCTTGCCGTCAGTTCAGCGCCGATGGCGATGGCATCGCCGGTGATCACGTTGAAAATACCAGGAGGAATGCCGGCCTGTTCGGCCAGCGCAGCCATGGCCAGTGCCGAGAACGGAGTCTCAGGGGCCGGTTTGACGATGCACGGACAGCCCGCAGCCAGTGCCGGGCCGGCCTTGCGAGTGATCATCGCCGCAGGGAAATTCCATGGCGTGATCGCCGCGACGACACCGATCGGCTCTTTGCTGACGACAATGCGCGCATCGCCCTTGTGGCTGGGAATGGTGTCACCGTAGATGCGTTTGGCTTCTTCAGCGAACCACTCGATGAAGCTGGCGGCGTAGAGGATTTCACCCTTGGCTTCGGCCAACGGTTTGCCTTGTTCGAGGGTGAGGATCTCGGCGAGGGCATCGGCGTTTTCCAGCATCAGCGCGTGCCAGCGCTTGAGCAGGTTGCTGCGTTCTTTGGCGGTGATTGCACGCCAGGCCGGCCAGGCTTGATTGGCGATAGCGATGGCCTGGCGCGCTTCGGTGGCGCCAAGGTTCGGCACCCGGCCAATCAATTCACCGGTGGCGGGGTTGAAAATGTCCTGTTGCGCACCATCGGGCGCATCCAGCCATTGGCCGCCGATGTAGGCCTGCTGGCGGAACAGTTGCGTGGCTGCTGGGCTCATGCCGCCTCCTGACAAAAAGTGGGACACCTGTGGGAGCAGGGCTTGCCCGCGATAGCGATGGATCAGTCAACATTGAAGTGGACTGTTATGCCGTCATCGCGGGCAAGCCCGGCTTCTACAGGGTTTTGTGTGAAACCGTCAGGCCAGGGCGGGCAGGGGGCCCAGCTTGCCTTTGTGGTAGATCATCGGCGTCACCGGTTGCTCGGGCAGAATCAGGTTCTTCACGGCGCCGACGATGATGGCGTGATCACCGCCATCGTATTCGCGCCACAGCTCGCACTCGATGATCGCGGTGGCTTTGAGCAGCAACGGGTTGCCCAACTCGCTCAGGTGCCAGTCGATGCCGCTGGCCTTGTCCTTGCCTTTGCCGGCAAAGGCATAGGCTTCGGCGGTCTGGTCAGCGGACAGCAGATGAATCGCGAACTGCTTGCTGTCGCGCAACACCGGGTAGGTGTCGGAAGCGTAATTGGGGCAGAACAGCACCAGTGCCGGGTCAATCGACAGTGCACTGAAGGCGCTGGCGGTAATGCCGACGATGCCGCCGTCCGGGTCCAGGGTGGTCACTATCGTGACTCCGGACGGGAACGAGCTCATGACGTCTTTGTAAATGCCGGGTTCGATCATTTCTCAGGACTCCTAACGCATCACGAACGGATCAGGCATCGGTGCCTGGGAAAGGTTGATCCATACCGTTTTCAGCTCGGTGTAGGCCAGCACCGAATCGATGCCGCTTTCGCGTCCATAGCCGCTGTTTTTGAAACCGCCGATCGGCGCCATGGCCGACACTGCGCGGTAGGTGTTGACCCAAATGATCCCCGAACGCACGTCCCGGGCCAGGCGATGGGCACGGCCCAGGTCGCGGGTCCAGATGCCGGCGGCGAGGCCGAACTGCGAGTCGTTGGCGATCGCCAGGGCTTCGGCTTCGTCCTTGAAACGAATGACCGACGCCACCGGGCCGAACACTTCTTCCTGCATGATCTTCATCGAGTTGCTATCGCACTCGAACAGCGTCGGCTCGTAGAACCAACCGTCACCGAGATTGGCCGGACGCTTGCCGCCCAGGCGCAGTTTCGCGCCTTCGGCAATGGCATCAGCGACCAGGCCTTCAACCACCGCCAGTTGCTGCGCGGTGGCCATCGGGCCCATTTCGCTGCTGTCTTCCTGTGGGTTGCCGATGCGGATGCGCTGGGCGCGCTCCACCAAGCGGCCGACGAATTCATCGTAGATTTCGTCCTGCACCAACAGACGCGAACCGGATACGCAGCTCTGCCCGGACGCGGCATAGATCCCGGCAATCGCGCCGTTGATCGCGCTGTCGAGGTCTGCATCGGCGAAAATAATGTTCGGCGATTTGCCACCCAGTTCCAGCGACAGCTTGGCGAAGTTTTCGGCGCTGCTGCGCACGACATGCCGTGCGGTAGCCGCACCACCGGTGAAGGCGATTTTGCGTACCAGCGGATGGCGGGTCAGGGCGGCGCCGGTGCTCGGTCCGTAACCGGTGACAACGTTGACCACGCCGGGTGGAATCCCCGCTTCCAACGCCAGGCGCGCCAGTTCAAGAATGGTTGCCGAGGCGTGCTCCGACGGCTTGATCACAATGGTGTTGCCTGCCGCGAGGGCCGGGGCCAGTTTGATCGCGGTCAGGTACAGCGGGCTGTTCCACGGAATGATCGCGGCGACCACGCCCATGGCCTCGTGCACGGTGTAGGCAAACAGGTCCGGCTTATCCAGCGGCAACGTGCCGCCTTCCAGTTTGTCAGCCAGGCCTGCGGTGTAGTGGAAAAATTCCGGCAGATAGCCGACCTGGCCGCGAGTCTCGCGAATCAGCTTGCCGTTGTCGCGGCTTTCCAGCTGCGCCAGTTGTTCCTTGTTTTCGGCGATCAGATCGCCCAGGCGGCGAAGCAGTTTGCCGCGTGCGGTGGCAGTCAGACCTCGCCAGGCCGGACTCTCGAAGGCAGTCTGCGCAGCCTGTACGGCCCGCTCGACGTCAGCTTCGTCAGCATCAGGCAATTCAGCCCAAGCTTGTGCCAGGGCCGGGTTCAGGCTTTCGAAGGTCTTGCCGGACAGGGCATCGACCCATTCACCGCCGATGCACATCTGGAAGCGTGCGAGTGTCATGCAACGATCCCCTTTATATGGTTTTGTCGGGAGTGCGCGGTGTCGAGAAACTCCAGCAACAGCTGGTTGACCAGGCGCGGCGATTCTACGGGCATCATATGCCGCTGTTCGGCGAGTACGGCAACGGTCGCGCCAGGAATGCGCTGGGCCAATTGCTCAGCCATTTCGGGAGTCGATCCCGGATCCAGCTCGCCGGTTGCAATCAATGTCGGCACCTGGATGCTGGCCAGATCCTCTGCGCGATACATGTCTTGGGTTGCAAACAATTCATAGGTGGTCAGGTAACCCTGAGGATCATTGCCCGCCAGTGTCTGGCGGATCGCAGCGATCTGCGCAGGATTGGCTGCCTGGTATTCACGACTGAACCAGCGTGACAGCGCCGCCTCAGCGTTGGCGTCCGGCCCGTGTTCGGCGGCCTGACTGGTTCGGGCGATGACACCGGCCCGTTGTTCAGGGCTGCGATTGAATACGCTGTTGAGCACCACCAGACTTTGCATACGTTGCGGGTAATGCAGGGCAAAAGCCCGCGCCACCAGCCCACCCATGGAAAAGCCGATCACTGCTGCGTTAGGCAATTGCAGGTGATCAAGCAGTTCCAGCAACTGGTCGGCATAGCCAAGCAGTGGGGTTCCGTTTTCCGGACGAGGACTGGCGCCATGGCCCAGCATGTCGTAGGCAATGACACGGTACTTCGTGGCCAGGCCAACGATCTGGCCGCCCCACATTTCTTTATTCAGGCCCACGCCGTGGATCAAGACCACGGGCTGGCCTTGGCCGGTCGCCAGGTAACTGGTTCCAGCCGGGGTGCGTTCAGCGGTGAGCCGAATCATGGAGCGCTCCTGCATACCTTTTTGTTGTAGTAACCGACCTTTATTACTGGGCTTTTTCGGCCGCCAGTTCTTCGAGGTCGATGTAGCGGTTGCCGATGCGTGGGTGCAGACGGCCGCCGTCGGCGCAACCCAGGACCACGACGATTTCGTCGGCACGCGGAGCGTCTTCGATCTGCATTTCCAGGGTGATGTAGTGCGAACGCAGGCCTTCGTCATCCTTGTGCATCATCGGAATCTGGATCGAGGTACCCGGGCCACCGCGCTTGTTGGTAAAACTCAGATAGCTCTTGGCTTTAACCGCTTCGCGGTAATGGTTACCGAAGCGCAGGGTGTGAATGACGGCGGAAGCGTGTTCGATTTCACCATCGGCACCGACGACGGCTGCCTTGCCGTAAGCCTCGATCTTCTCGGCACCGCCGATGATCCCGACCAGGCGCTCAACCATCAGTGCACCGAGGTCAGAGCAGTTGGCGCGGATTTCCGGCTTGAGGTCTTCGACGAAGCCGCGACCCAGCCACGGGTTCTTCATCACCACAGCCAGACCGACCATGGTCACTGGCGTATCGGTGGCCTTGCCGCCTTCGATAAAGGTTTCTTCGACATAGCTGACGATCTTGCGGATTTCGAAACTCATGAGCTGCTCCGTATCAGGTTAAAAGTGTCTGTGCGTATGATGGTATACCATAATACCGGATGCGCAAGACCCTGAAATGAGTTTCTGGTCGGAAGGTGATGAAATGAGGGGGAAGGGCTGCGTCGGCGGTAGATACCGCAGGTTGAGCCAATTGGATGCGTGGGGCTGGCGGCCTGATTCGTTCAAACCAGGCGCCAGAGAATGAAATGACCCAGAAGCAGTGTTACGTCCATTCTGGGTGGGGATGAATCAAAAATATTTGAGCCAGCCGATATCGCGCCGACGTGCCTTCAATGTGGCGAACCAACGCACGGGTAAATATAGCGCCGAAGCCAAGAGCACCGCCGTCAGCCACACCGCCCAAACGCTGTCGAAACCGAAATAGCTGCCTTGATTCAAACCGAACAACGCCACGCCGACCAGATACAGCACTTTCAGTACGTAAAGGTGGAGCAAGTAGAAGAACATCGGCGCCGCGCCAAATACCGCCAATGTGCTGATCCACTTGCGTTGCTGGGCCCGCTCAAAGCCCAGAAGCAGTAGTAGCCCAACACCTAGCGTCAAAGAAAGGAAGAGCAGGGAAGGCGGGTATTTGGTGATGTTGAAAAAACTCATGAGGGTTTGTGTAGTGCTGCCATAGGCCACCCAATGAGCCTCGCCATAACCATTAACAAGGCGCAGCGCGACGAAACTGACTAACGCGCCGGCCCCTGCCAGTAACAGGTATCGCTGACGCGTGGCGATAGAGGCAGAGGGGGAGAACCAAGGGCCGATGCAGTAACCCAGGGCTATCACGCCGATCCATGGCAGCACAGGATAAGAACTGCGAAGGCGCAAGTTGTCAGAGAATTCGATCCAGCCGCGATCATGCAGAATTGCCCAGGGCACGTGCATCGCTGAATCAACCGGAAAGTGCAGCGAATCGAGCAGGTTGTGCCCGGCGATGATGACCAGGCTCAGAACAAACAGGATTGGCCGAGGTAGCCAGACCAGTACGGCAAGGGAAATCATGCTGACGCCAATGGCCCAGATGACCTGCATGTAAATCACACTGGGCGGGAACTGAAACGTCCAGGCGAAATTCACCAAAGTGAACTMCAGCAGGACCAGGAATAGGCCTCGTTTGAACAGGAAGGCCGCCACATCGCTCTTGCCTTGGTGCTTTTCGCCGTACAAATAGGCGGACAATCCAGTCAGAAGAACGAACACTGGCGCACATAAATGGGCGAGCGTTCGGCTGAAAAATAATGCAGGTTCGGTGGTGTCGATGGCCATAGGGTCGACAACCTGGCGGTGCAGAAGGAACGTTTCGCGGACGTGATCCAGTAGCATGAAAATGATCACTAGTCCCCGAAGGGCATCTATGGATAGCAGGCGTTTATTTACGCTCGGAGTGGAGGCGATATGAGTAGAGTTCGTCATCGAGAGCCGCAGGCAGGGAGTGGAAATAGCTGTCAGAACATCGACAGATCATCAATCGATATAACATAACATATCGCCACATCCTGACCGTCATGCTTTCCAGTAGGCAGGGTTCTCTGCGTCCGCGTTGTCTCAGGTCGAGCGAGCCATAATCGATTGCGCGCGTCCAATGACCGGTGCATCGACCATTTGCCCATCCAGAACGAAAACACCTTCACCTGAACGGGCGGCTTCGATAATGCGTTGTGCCCACTGCAATTCTTCCAGGCTGGGTTTGAACGCTTGATGAATGATTGCAACCTGCATTGGATGGATACACAGCGCGCCACCAAAGCCCATGTCGCGTGCAAATTGCACCGCGCTTAGCAGCCCGGTGGTGTCCTGGATCGACGGAAATACTCCGTCCAGGGCCGGAGCGAGCCCGGCAATTCGAGTCGCGAGCAAAACGGCGTAGCGAGCATGGCCAAGTATTTCTTCAGCGGCAGGGCTGCCTGTCGTCAGGTTCAGGTCTAGGCCCAGATCGAGACTACCGAACGACAAGCGTTCAACACCTTGAGCGCCGGCAATCTCGTTAATTGCAACCAAGCCCTTGGCGCTCTCGATGATTGGCCAGATCGGTTTTTTGGTACCTGCAGCAGTAGTTACCTGCGCCGCACTTTCTGCTTTGGGTAACAGAATTCCAATCACTCCGGCGTGGCGTCGGCATAGTTCCAGATCCGCCACATGTGCCCAGTGATCCGGGGCATTCACACGGACCAGAATCCGTGCATCCGGGGTTTCGCTCAGGAAAACGTCAAGATTGTCCCTGGCCTGCTCCTTGAGGTTTTCTTGCACGGCATCCTCCAGGTCAACGATGACCCGGTCTGCGCCAGTGGCGATAGCTTTTGGGATGCGCTCTGGTCGAGTGGCCGGCACAAACAGGGCGGAGCGAACAATTGATTGGTTCATGGCGTTGCTCCATTGCTGAATTCAATCTCTCCGATCTGCGCTGTGCCGTCCTGATTCCCGGCCCAGACCTGCGCCTTGCCGTTTTCGATCACTCGGCCGCCCACCTCGAAAGGTTGAGGCGAAATAAGCGGTCGTACTCCACGGAAGGTGAAGCGCTCCAGGCGCGCCGTCGGATGCGTTTTGGTAAAGGCACGCAAGTTCAACGTGGCGATCAATGGACCATGCACCACCAGCCCCGGATAACCTTCGGTCTCTGTCACATACGGCCAGTCATAGTGAATACGATGACCATTGAAAGTGACTGCGGAATAGCGGAACAGCAGGGTTGGGGAAGGCTCGATCCTTTCCTGCCACTGGCCTTCAGGTAGCGTTTCGGTACCGTTCAGTTTGGGCGGGACAGGTTCACGGTAAACAATGTCCTGCTCATCTTGCAGGGCGCGTTTGCCGTCTTGGTAAAACTCATGGCGCACCGTGACGAACAGCAATGAACCCGTGCGGCCGTGCTTCTCCTCGACGTTGAGAATGGTCGATACACAGGTCACTTCTGCCTCTACGTTTAACGGCTGGTAAAACTCGATGCGACTGCCTGCCCACATGCGATTGCGGTTATGGGCCGGCGGCAAAAAGCCCCCCAGCGCTGGATGTCCATCGGGGCCCAGTTCGCCGGCGCCCACCGGCTCCTGAAAAAATGCCCAGTGCCACAGGGGCGGCAGCGCTTCACCGGGTTGAGGGGCAAGCTCGCCCAATGTCGCGGCAATGCGTCTGACCAGCGTGAAACTGATTCGGTCCTGGCTTTCCTGGCGTCGTCCAATCCAGGCGGAAAAATCGGAACTGCTGTTCATATTATTTTCTCCCATCGGTCAGTGATCAGGCCAAGGCGGCCATTTCTGGAATCGCTTCAAAAAGATCCGCGACCAGGCCGTAATCGGCCACCTGGAAGATCGGCGCTTCTTCGTCCTTGTTGATCGCAACGATCACTTTGGAGTCTTTCATGCCGGCCAGGTGCTGRATCGCGCCGGAAATACCGACCGCGATGTACAGCTGTGGMGCAACGATCTTGCCGGTCTGACCGACCTGCATGTCGTTGGGTACAAAACCTGCRTCGACCGCGGCGCGGGAAGCACCGACRGCAGCGCCCAGCTTGTCRGCCAAGGCGTACAGGTGTTTGAAGTTGTCGCCGTTCTGCATGCCGCGACCGCCGGAAACGACGATCTTGGCAGCGGTCAGTTCCGGACGATCGGACTTGGCCAGTTCTTCGCCAACGAAGCTCGAAGTGCCCGCGTCATGAGCAGCGGCAACGGCTTCCACAGCAGCCGAACCACCTTCTGCGGCAACCGGGTCGAAACCGGTAGCACGCACGGTGATGACTTTCACKGCAGCGTTCGAYTGCACGGTAGCRATRGCGTTACCGGCGTAGATCGGACGCTTGAAGGTGTCAGCGCTTTCSACCGAGATGATCTCGGAGATCTGGTCAACGTCCAGCTGMGCGGCAACGCGCGGCAGGATGTTTTTACCGTTGGAAGTAGCGGCAGCCAGGATGTGGCTGTAACCCTTGCCCAAYTCGGCAACCAGAGGCGCTACGTTTTCCGGCAGCTGATGAGCGTAGGCAGCGTTGTCGGCCACCAGCACTTTRKTSACGCCAGCGATTTTCGCWGCGGCTTCAGCCACGGCGCCAACGCCCAGACCAGCAACCAGAACGTGGATGTCGCCACCGATTTTGGCGGCAGCMGCAACGGTGTTCAGTGTGGCCGGAGCCACTACTTTGCTGTCGTGTTCAGCGATTACCAAGATAGTCATGATTCCGCTCCTTAACTCAAAGCACCTTCGCTTCGTTTTTCAGTTTCTCGACCAGTTCAGCCACCGACTTGACCTTGATACCCGCGCTGCGTGCAGCAGGCGCTTCGACTTTCASGGTCTTGTTGGTGGAGGCGGTGGAAACGCCCAAAGCGTCCGGAGTCAGCACTTCGAGAGGCTTCTTCTTGGCTTTCATGATRTTTGGCAGGGACGCRTAACGCGGCTCGTTCAAACGCAGGTCGGTGGTGACGATGGCCGGCAGTTTCAGGGAAACTGTCTGCGCGCCGCCGTCGACTTCGCGAGTCACGGCAACGCTGTCGCCGCTGACTTCAACTTTGGACGCGAACGTGCCCTGACCGTAGCCGCTCAATGCAGCGAGCATCTGGCCAGTCTGGTTGTTGTCGCTGTCGATCGCTTGTTTGCCAAGGATCACCAGCTGAGGCTGTTCCTTGTCGACAACAGCTTTCAACAGTTTGGCAACGGCCAGCGAAGTCAGGTCTTCGGCGGATTCGACGAGGATGGCGCGGTCGGCACCCAGAGCCAGCGCGGTGCGCAGTTGCTCTTGMGCGGTRGACGGRCCRACGGAGACGACGAYGATTTCAGTCGCAACGCCCCCTTCCTTTATAGAAAGCTCTTTCAGGCGTACGGCTTCTTCCACKGCRATYTCGCAGAACGGGTTCATCGACATCTTGACGTTRGYGAGGTCGACGCCGGAATTGTCYGCYTTGACGCGAACYTTSACGTTGTAGTCGACTACTCGTTTCACAGCTACCAGGATCTTCATTGGGCAGTGTTCTCTCAAAAACTTTGATCGTTGCAGGCAAGCTTTTTGTTTTCAGATCAAGGCTAAATTGCCCCGGCTGCGCGCATTTGTTCAATACGATCCGTACCCAGCCCCAGCTCCCTGAGCACCTGTTCTGTGTGCTGGCCGAGACCCGGTACGGCATCCATACGTGGCTCGAATGCGCTGTTGCTGCCAGGAGGTATCAAGCTAGGAACCGTGCCGGCAGAGGTTTCGACTTCCCGCCAGCGATCACGTGCCTGAAGTTGCGGATGGTCCCAAACACCTTGCATGTCGTTGACCCGGGCGTTGGCAATTTGCGCATGCTCCAACCGATCAAACACCGCATCGAAATTGAGTGTGGAGAACGATTCAACGATGAGTGCCCGCAGCGCTTGACGGTTTTCGACGCGCTTGAAGTTGGCAGAGAAACGTTCGTCTTTCGCCAGTTCAGGAGTAAGCAGTACCTTGTCGCAAAACAACTGCCACTCCCGCTCGTTTTGCAACCCCAGCATCACGGTGGTGCCGTCACCGATGGGGAAGGGGCCATAGGGATAGATCGTGGCGTGCGCTGCGCCGGCGCGAGGGGGCGGTGCAGCGCCTTCGTAGGCGTAGTACATCGGGTAGTTCATCCACTCGACCAGGCTTTCCAGCATCGACACATCGAGGTGGCTGCCTTCGCCAGTGCGTCCTCGCAACAGCAAGGCAGACAGAATTCCGGTGTAGGCGTACATGCCAGCGGCGATGTCGGCAATCGAGCAACCGGCCTTGGCCATTTCTTCCTCACCCGGTCCGCCGGTGACCGACAGGAATCCGCCTTCGCTCTGGATCAACAAGTCATAGGCTTTTTTCTTTTCATACGGGCCGCCTGCGCCGTAGCCTGAAATGTCACAAACGATCAGGCGCGGAAACCGCTGATGCAAAGCCGCAAATGAAAGTCCCATCCGTGCGGCTGCACCCGGTGCCAGGTTCTGTACCAGGACATCGGCAGTGGCCAGCAAACTGTCCAGCACCTCAGTGGCTGAATCTTGTTTCAGGTCGAGCGTCAGGCTTTCTTTCGAGCGATTGGTCCAGACAAAGTGCGAAGCGAGGCCGTTGACGCGTTGGTCGTAGCCTCGGGCGAAATCGCCTGTGCCGGGGCGTTCGACCTTGATCACGCGCGCGCCGAGGTCGGCCAGTTGTCGGGTGCAGAAGGGCGCTGCAATCGCATGTTCAAGGCTGACGACAGTAATGCCATCGAGCGGACGGACGCCTTTGGGTTGGCTCATGATTATTATCTCTCTTGTCATGGCTCCCCAGTCGCGTCTGCCTGGGCCGACGCACTGGGCTTTACGCTGTTCCTTTAAAAGGAGCGCGGCAGTTCGAGCAGGTGTTCGGCAACGTAGGACAGGATCAAGTTGGTGGAGATGGGGGCAACCTGATACAGGCGGGTTTCGCGGAATTTGCGCTCGACGTCGTACTCGCAGGCAAAACCAAAACCGCCGTGGGTTTGCAAGCAGGCATTGGCGGCTTCCCAAGAGGCTTTCGCCGCCAGGTACTTGGCCATATTGGCGCTGGCCCCGGCGTTGATACCGCTGTCGTATTCTTCGCACGCACGCCAGCGCATCAGGTCAGCCGCTTCGATTTCTACGTGCGCTTCAGCGATGGGAAACTGAACGCCCTGGTTCTGCCCGATAGGGCGACCGAACACGACGCGATCACGGGCATAGGCGCTGGCTTTTTCGATAAACCAGCGACCGTCGCCAATGCATTCGGCTGCGATCAGTGTGCGCTCGGCGTTCAGTCCGTCGAGGATGTACCTGAAGCCTTTGCCTTCCTCGCCGATCAGGCTCTCAGCAGGAATTTGCAGATTATCGAAGAACAACTCGTTGGTTTCGTGGTTGACCATGTTGGCGATAGGTTGCACGGTCAGGCCGTTACCTATGGCCTCACGCAGGTCCACGAGGAAGATCGACATGCCTTCGGATTTTTTCTGCACTTCAGCCAAAGGAGTCGTACGCGCCAGAAGGATCATCAGATCCGAATGCTGGACGCGCGAGATCCAGACCTTCTGCCCGTTAATGAMGTATTTGTCGCCGCGTTTGACCGCTGTGGTCTTGATCTTTGTGGTGTCGGTGCCGGTGGTAGGCTCGGTCACTGCCATCGATTGCAGGCGTAATTCGCCGCTGGCCAGTTTCGGCAGGTAATAGCTTTTCTGCGCCTCGCTGCCGTTACGCAACAGGGTGAACATGTTGTACATCTGCCCGTGAACGGTGCCGGAGTTGCCACCGCAGCGATTCACTTCTTCGAGGATGACCGAGGCCTCGGCCAATCCCAGGCCGGAGCCGCCATATTCGACTGGAATCATCGCGGCCAGCCAACCAGCGTCGGTCAGCGCCTTGACGAAGGTTTCCGGAAAGCCTTTTTCTTCGTCGACTTTGCGCCAGTAAGCCGCATCGAATTCAGCGCAAAGAGCGCGTACGCCCTCGCGGATGGCATTGAGTTCTTCAGAGTTGCGGTCAGTCATTATTATTCTCCTCAACGCGTCACGCATGACAGCTGCCGTGCGTGACCGGGTACGGGCATGGAAGGGTCAGATCGGGTTGAATCCCAGCGCAGCACGAAAGCGATTCTTGACGTATTGACCATCACGCGGTGGCAGCACGCGTGGCGGGTTTTCCGCTTTGATTTTGATCGTCGCGAGCTTGACGCCATCGCGCGTTGCGAAGCGCTCTCGCAGGTCGTGCACGCCTTCCATGTCACGGATTTCATCGGTCCAGCTGAAGCCGCAGGTTTTCGCGACTTGGTCGAGCGAAATGCCGAAACCAGCGTGGCTGACTTGCATGCCGGTTTCGCCAAAGTGACCGTTATCCAGTACGGCAATGGTCAGGTTGGCCGGCTTTTGCAGGGCGACCGTGGCCAGTGCACCGAAGCCCATGAGCAGCTCGCCGTCGCCGGTGACCACGACGACGGACTTGTCCGGCTGTGCGTTGGCCAAGCCCAGCCCGACGGTGATGGCRCTGCCCATGGCGGCCCAGAGGTAGTAATTAAGATCATTGTCACCGGCGGCCATGACGTCATAAGACGCCGAGCCCAGCCCGGTCACGACCAGCACGTCCTTGCGGTCGGCCAGGAGGGCTTTGACCACTTCACGACGGCACAGGGTGTGGTTTGCGCTTACTTGACCCATTTCTTTTCTCCAATCAGGCGCTGACCGAGCAGCAGGGCAGTGGCGGAATCTCCGTTGAATGCCATGGTCGCGGCACCGTGCAGAAGAGGCGCGACGTCTTCCGGCACGTCCGCGCGCCAGGTCATGACCTTCATCAGATTCAGAGAGGCTTCGGTGGCCTGGCCCATAGGGTTCTGCCACGCATTGAATTCAGCCCAGTCGCCGCGCATGGTGACGACCATCAGTAGCGGGAAGCCGGCGCAGACTTGAAGAGCCAGCGTGTTGATGCAGTTCCCGACGCCGCTGGATTGCATCAGCAGTGCGCCGCGCTCGCCGCCAAGCCAGGCGCCAGCCAGGTAGCCGATGCCTTCTTCTTCAGTGGTGAGGACGACGGCCTTGATGTCCGGATCTGCATAGGACATACGGATGGCCGCCGAATGGCCCGCATCCGGTACGAAGACCACGTGTTTGACGTTGTGGGCCTTGAGCACGCGGAACACGTCCTCCTGCCAATCCTGCCCCACGGTTTGTTCAGCTTCTGTTGACATACCCATCTCCCAAGCAGTGCTGCTTTTGTGTTTTCACACATTCTGGGAGTGCTGGAACCGAAGTACGACTACCGTTTTTGTCTTTGAGATATGCCCATTTTGTATAGCTGGTCGGGATGCGCGCGGCTTACCGGGCAACATCGATAGCCACGCTTTATGGCAAGGGGATGATTAACGGATGAAGCATCGTTTCCGCGACCCGGAAACGTGAAAAGGCCCATGGATCATCATGGGCCCTTGTAAAAGAAGCAGAGTAAAAGTCAGTACCTCAGATCCTGGCAGCCTGGGATTTGACGCAGCCCCTCAGTCCGGTGCGTTCTTCGATCTCACCCGAGCCGCTGATGTATCCATAGCGGGACAGATTTGGCATCAGCATCGCTGCGATGAAAGTGATGGTGACTACGGCCGCGACGTAGAAGAAGAAATACTCCTCGATACTCYGCGATCGAAGCGACAAGGCGACGTATTCGGCGGTGCCGCCGAACGCCGCGTTGCCGACGGCATAAGGAAAGCCCACCCCCAAAGCACGTACCGCTGGCGGGAACAGTTCGGCTTTGACGATCCCGGCAATCGGAGTGTACAGCGACGCGATAGCCAGGCCGCCAAAAACCAGCAGGAACGCTGTAAATGGACTGCTGACCGATTGCAGGGAATAGAGCAGGGGGATCACCAGCAGCATTGCCAACCCGGAAAACATCAGCATGTGCGCCTTGATCCCGATACGGTCGGCGAGCAGACCAAAGATTGGCTGGCAGAACATGAAGCCGACCAGGGCGGCCGTCATGATGAAGCTCACGGTTTCCGGGGTGAATCCCGCAGAAATCACCAGGAATTTCTGCATGTAGGTGGTGAAGGTGTAGAAGTAAAGCGAACCGCCAATGGTAAAGGCTACCACCAGTGCCACTGCGCGTTTGTGTTTGAACATGCCGCGCAACGAGCCGGCATCTTTGCGGTTCATGTCTTTCTTGGTGGCGGTTTCATGCATCGCACGCCGCAAATACACCACGACGATAGAACTCAGGGCACCAATGAAGAACGGAATTCTCCAGCCCCATTCGCGCAGTTCCTCACCGGTCAGCGTTTGTTGAAGAATGACCACGGTCATCAGGGCAAGGAGTTGCCCCGCAATGATGGTGAAGTACTGGAACGATCCATAGAAACAGCGACGACCAGGTGTCGCGATTTCACTGATGTAGGTGGCACCTGTTCCGTACTCTGCGCCTACGGACAGGCCCTGAATCAGTCTGGCGACGACAAGCAAAACCGGCGCAGCTACACCGATGGTTTCATAGGTTGGCATGACGGCAATCAGCAGGGAGCCGGCGCACATCATGAACACCGAGATAATCATCGACACCTTCCGGCCGCGAGTATCAGCAATCCAGCCAAATATCCAACCGCCCAGAGGGCGCATGAAAAACCCCACGGCGAAGACACCGGCGGTTGCCAGTAGCTGGCTGGTCGTATCGCCTTTGGGGAAAAACGAAGCCGCAAAGTAGATGGCGGTATAGGCATAAATGAAAAAGTCGTACCACTCCACCAGGTTGCCCGAGCAGGCACCCATGATGGCCCTGACGCGATTCGGACTTTTTATCTGATCGGACTTTTCGGTGTGGAGTGTTGAGTCGTTGGTTGATGCAGACATTGTGTTCACCCTTGCTTCAAGGCGAGACGATACGAGGCGCACGCTTATGCGTGTCCGACGTGGCTAACTCGATGGGTTGATGTGCTTAACGCAGTTGCGGTGACCCTGCGATGACCAAGGCACATGAAGAGGGGGGATGTAGATGAGGGGTCAGCTGTTCACTGACGGTGTAAGGCCGGTCGGTCAGGTAACGAAAAATGTATTCAATCATGGCGCAAGCCCTCGAATCTTATTCTTGTAGTCAATCGAGCGCTCTTTGGCGTCGACGTTGATTGCACGCTACCGCAGAGTGACCAGAGTAATAAGCCGTCAGCCAGGCCTAACTGATATACCGAAATTTTATAGCTTGTCTCGCAGCCCCGGCAGGCCGGGCTATACAGCCGCTCGTAAGTCGCAACGCCTCATGTGACGCCACCTCTGCGGCATTTAAAGGGGCGCTGATGCGTTTACACTGACAGCACTTTCGACGCATTTCGCGCCGAGCCCGACTTTGACTGGCCAGGTAATGGATGTCGTTCAACTCAAAACCMTGATTCATGTGGCCGAGCTTGGCAGTCTCAGCAAGGCCTCCGACCGGCTTCACATCGCGCAACCGGCACTGAGCAGGCAAATTCGTTTGTTGGAAAAAGAGCTCGGGACCTACCTGTTTGATCGCCATGGTCGAGGCATGGAGATTACCGATGCCGGCCGTGAAGTCTTGGCACATGCCACCCGAATCATGGAAGAGATGGAGTCCATTCGAAGTTCGGTCGTGGGCGGGAAGTCTTCTTTTCGCGGCACAGTGGTGATTGGTACGACACCGACGGTAGCGGAAATTGTCACTGTCCCGCTGGTGCGCAAAATCAAGGACGCGCATCCGAATCTCGCTATCAGGTTCTCCTCTGCGTTTAGCGGTTACCTGCTGGATTGGGTTCAGCGTGGCGAATTGGAACTGGCGATTTCATACGACCCCCAACCCTTGCACACGCTGCGCATCGTGCCGGTGATGATGGAAAACCTGCTGCTGGTCGGCCCCGCCAGCGCCAACCTGCGC